>JAQVFW010000001.1 GCA_028697015.1 Candidatus Paceibacterota bacterium | reverse complement strand
GCCATACTACCCCGTCTTCATATGCTTTGACAAATCCTTTAATGTTTGTAAATTTGCAATGGATTTTGTGGAAAAATGGCATACATTTATGGCCTCAGGGAGTCCAGGATGTATGTGAGGTTATGCAATAAATATTACCAGAAGAAATCTTCAATAAATATATCTCTTTTTTTCACTCCAAGATCAAGAAGTATTTTTACCGATGATTCTTTCATGATTTCCGGCCCGCAAATGTAAAATAAGCTGCCTTTTGGGTTTTTGACATATTTTTCAATCAAAGGTTTGTTTATATATCCTCTTTCACACCAAGATAAAGGAGACATTTCTTTGCTCAAAATATATACTGTTTTTAGCCATTTTTCCTCTATCTTATTTAATTCATCTTTAAAAATAATATCCTCTTTTGTTTTTGAGCCGTACAGTAAAAGGATATTTTGCTTTTCTCTGGAATATAAATTGTTTCTTATCATGCTCATAAAAGGAGTAATACCAACTCCTCCGGCAATAAAAACAATGTCTTTTTTACGATCTTTTAAAGTAAAAATTCCAAAAGGCCCGTCCAATATAACTTCTTCTCCTCTTTGAAGACAAAAAGCAGTTTTTGTAAACCTTCCTGTATTCTTTATAGTAAAGCGCAATAACTTTTCGTTCGGAGAACTTGATGTTGTAAATGGATGTCTTGCATACAAATTATTCTTGTTAATTCTTAAAAAAAAGAACTGACCCGCTTTAAAAACGACTTTCCTTTTCGTTTTTAAAAACAAGCTGAAAGTGTCATTTGTCTCTTTTATTATTTTTTCAACATAGAATTTTTCTTTGAACCTTTCTTTTATTTTATACCAAGTTCTGTATGTAATACCAATAATTATAGCTAAAAACAAAAAGCCATAGAGTATTTTTACGGAGGAAAAAATAATAAAAGAGCCCATATTTATGGCATGATATAATCCGAAGAAAAAAAGCAGATAAGTTAGAATATGGATATATTGCCAGATGTTATAAGAAATTCTTTTATATATTAAAGAAGAAATAAGAACGACAATAAAAATATATAAAGATACTGCTCCAAGAGCAAGAGGAAAAATGGCAAAATCAGGAATCAGATATCTTGCAAAAGTCCGATTTGAAATTATAAAAAATATAGGATGTAAAAAAACGAAAAAAGCTGTAAAAAGAGAAAATTTTCTCTGAAACTTTATAATTCTATCAAGACCTAAAAACCTGTCGAAAAATCTTGCGGTATCTCCTGAAAAAATAAGAAGAGAAAGACAGGTGAATCCTATAATCCCGGACCACCTGCCTAAATTATAAAACAAAACTGATAATTGAATCTCTTCTGCCATTTTATTCAGAAATTCTCAACAATCCCCATTGACCAAGATCTCTGTGCATCGGCTTGCTGCAATAATAGACAAACTCCCCCGCTTTGTCGGCAATAAATTCAACAACGACTTCCTGATTTACCGGAGTCTCGGAAAAAACATTAAATTCGTCAATCTTGAAATCATGCATTCCGCTCGTCGTCATGATTTTAATTCTTACCAGATCGCCTTTCTGAACATTGATTTCGCTTAATGAAAATCGAGGTGAAAAATTCCCATCAATAATCTCGCTGTAAGATTCTATTGAGAATTCTTTAACTGGAAAATTCTCTAAGTTTTCCTGCTCAATACTGTTTTCAGTATTATTAACTTCTAAATTATTCCCGCTAAAAAAGAAAAAACCTCCTATTATTACAAAAAAAACAACAACAAAAGATATAATTAATTTTTTATTCATATAATTTTTATTTAATTTAAAATCTTAATGCGCTTTGACTAAAACGCCCCTATATTATAAAAAAAAAAGAAAATAAAAAAAGTGGAGCCGGATGGATTTGAACCATCAACTTCCCCCCTTAAGGACGACGGCACCATGGTTGCCGGAAAAGTGTCCATAAGAAAAGGCGCTCTCCCTGATTGAGCTACGGCCCCACTTGATACATTCAAAAAAAGAACTGCCCTTAAAGATATCAGGTTACTAAGAAAAGTCAAATTATCATTGACAAAAATTTTCACCAGATTAATATCTAAAAGGAAAGTAAAGTTCTTTGACAAAGGAGGATATATGATTTGGGGAATAATTTCAGATACCCATGGCGATAAAGGGAATGCAATCCCTCATATTGTCGCCGAATTTAAAAAAAGAAACGTTGAATTAATAATACACTGCGGAGACATTGAAACTCAACACTTAAATCCGGAACTCTTTGGTAATTTGCCGGTCTATTGCGCTCTTTTGGAAGAGCAATCAGACAAAATTGAGTTTAAAAATCCTCCCGAAAAATGGGTTTTTACAAGGCCAAAAAACAGAATTTTGGATATTAACGGTCAAAGAATATATTTGGGGCATAAAAGGTCTTTTGACTTTTTAATGAATTCTGAGATAGAGCTGATAAAAATTTTGGCTGAAATAAGAAAAACAAACGACAATTTAAGATGGCTGTTTTCGGGGCATACCCACCATCAAATTTACCAACAGGGAATTGTAAATTTCATTAACCCGGGCGCTATTGAAACAACAATTGACGGATATGAATTCGCAGTTATTGACACTAAAACCGGACAGGTTGTTTTTAGCAGAATTCATAAAACAAACCCTATCAAAGAAACTTTCTCTATCGGGGTTATTTCCGACACTCTTGACATATCGGAAATGAATCCCGTTTTCTGGGAAAAATTAGTTAAAGAACTAAATAACAGAGGAGTGAAATTTATTGTTCATTGCGGAAATATAGCGATAAATGATATAGGCAGAAAAGAGCTTTGCAATTTCGAGGTTTTTTACAATCTTAGAGAAGACCAAATCAGAAAATTGCTGAAAACTGAAAAACCACCGGAAAATTGGCATTTGATTGAACGTGAAAATCCGGTAGTTGAAATAAACGGCTATAAATTCTATGTTCAACTGGATTTAGGCATTGATCTTTTGGAAAAATCGGAAATTGCCATGCAAAAATTATGCAGAGAGCTTCGAAGAAAATATCCCGAAATAAGCTTTGTTCTTTGCGGCTTTACAAACGATGCTTTTTATGAAGAAGGAGAGCAAGTTCGTATTGTAAATCCGGGAGATGCAAATCAAAGCCAAAACATGGCAGTAATCTGCCTTCCAAGAGCGGAAATTACTTTTTCAAACGTTCCTTTCGACCCTTTACCATAAAAATCTTTCCTTTTAAAAAAGAGCGTCAAAAGCGCTCTTCTTTTTATTTTGAAATTTTAAAGCTTTCTCTGTGAATTTTAGAAAAGCCGTATTTTTTGATTTGCCTTATATGAAAATCAGTACCGTATCCCTTATTTCTATCAAAGCCATAATTAAGATATCTTCTGGAAAATTTAACCATTATCTTGTCGCGATAAACCTTGGCAAGAATAGAGGCGGCGGCACAAGAAAAAATCTTTTCGTCTCCTTTTATAACCGGCTCTTCTAAAATACCAGCGTCTATTTCAAAATTTCCGTCTAAAATTAAATAATCAATCTTCTCTCCCTTTAACTTATTATTAAGAGAAAAAAGAGCTCTTCTCATTGCCGCTTTGGTGGCCTCTAAAATATTAATTTTATCTATTATTTTATTTGAAGATATTCCTATCCCCCACTCAATACTTTTACTTTTTGTAATAAGGGAAAAAAGCTCTTTTCTTTTTTCAGCGGAAACTTTTTTTGAATCATTAATATTTCTCAAAAATCCTTTTATATCTCTAAAATCCTTAATAAAAACAGCGGAAGCACAAACGGGCCCGGCTAAAGCTCCTCTTCCAACTTCGTCAATTCCGGCAATAAAATTATATCCCTTTTTTTGAATGCTTTTTTCTTTTCTAAATCCTAAAAACTTCATAATAGGGTATTATAGAATAAGAACGGGTTATTGACTATAGCCCTCTTTAAAAGTAGAATAATAACTATGAAATTCACTCATTTGCACGTCCACAGCCATTATTCTCTCCTTGACGGGTTATCTAAGATAGGCGACCTTGTAGACCATGTCAAAAAATTAGGAATGGACTCTATTGCCCTTACTGACCATGGTGTTCTTTATGGAGCTGTTGAATTTTACAAGGAAGCAAAAAAGAAAGGAATAAAGCCGATAATCGGAGCCGAACTTTATCTTTCCCACGAAAAGATGGAGCAGAAAAGGCCGAATATAGACCATAAAAGATACCATGTAGTTCTTCTTGTAAAAAACAAAGAAGGATATAAAAACCTAGTCAATCTTATTACAAAAGCTCATCTTGACGGTTTTTATTATAAGCCAAGAATCGACGAAGACCTCTTAGAAAAACACAAAGAAGGGCTTATAGTTTTATCTGGATGCATTCAGGGAAAAATCGCCCGGCTGATTATTTCAAATAAGCATAAAGAAGCCAAAGAAATGGCGCTAAAATGGCAAAAAACATTTGGGAAAGATAATTTTTTCCTGGAAATACAGCACCATCCAAACATTCCGGAACAAAAAAAAGTTAATGATTTTCTGATTGATTTTTCAAAAGAATCAAAAATTCCAATAGTAGCAACGGCAGATAGTCATTATTTAAAAAAAGAAGACGCCGAAGCCCAAGATATTTTAATGCTTATAAACACTGGAGCGGATATAAACGATTCCGAGCGCCTCACGATGAAAAACGAGGACTTTTCTCTTAAATCCCCACAAGAAATGACAGAGGCGTTTAAAGATGTTCCCGAGGCAATTGAAAATACGGAAAAAATTAAAAATATGTGCGATTTTGAATTTGAGCTTGGCAATTCCCGCCTCCCTAAATTTGAAGTTCCAAACGGGAAAACAGAAGAGCAATATTTAGAAGAATTATGCTGCAACGGGCTTAAAAAACGCTACAAGGAAGAGATAACAAATGAAATAAAACAGCGGTTAAAATACGAACTTTCCGTTATAAAAGAATTAAAGTTTTCTTCTTACTTTCTTATTGTCCAAGACCTGGTTAACTGGGCAAAAAGTAAAAGAATAGTAGTAGGCCCAGGAAGAGGTTCTGCCGCCGGTTCTCTTGTTTCTTATGTCCTTGGCATTACAAATGTTGACCCAATAAAACACGGTCTTATTTTCGAAAGGTTTTTAAATCCGGGAAGAGTTGCAGGGCTTCCCGATATTGACCTTGATTTTACAGACAGAAGAAGAGACGAGGTAATAAACTATGCCGCGGAAAAATACGGAAGAGATAAAGTCGCCCAAATAATCACTTTTGGAACCATGGCGGCAAGAGCTGTTATAAGGGACGTAGGAAGAGTGTTGGGATATCCATATTTTTACTGCGACAAACTTGCAAAGATGATTCCTTTCGGATTTAATCTTGAGATGGCTCTTAAAAAAGTGGATGAGTTTAAAGAAATATATAATAGCGACGAGCAGGCAAAACGGCTTATAGATATCGCCAAAAAACTTGAAGGAGTAATAAGACATGCTTCAACCCATGCCTGCGGAGTAGTAATTTCCCCGGAACCTCTGACAAATTATGTTCCTCTCCAAAGGCCAACGCAAAATGAAAAAACAATAGTAACTCAGTATGAAATGCACTCTGTAGAATCACTAGGCCTGCTTAAAATGGATTTTTTAGGATTAAAAAATCTTACCATTATTGAAGATACGCTAGCCCGCATTTATGTTATAAGAAATGAAAAGATAGACATTGAAAAAATACCCGATGACGACAAAGAAACATACCAGATATTAAGAAACGCTGAAAGCACGGGAATTTTCCAGCTGGAAAGCGGAGGAATGAAAAGATACCTCAAGGAAATGGCTCCTACAAGATTTGAGGACATCGAAGTTTTAATAGCCCTTTATCGTCCAGGCCCGATGGAACTTATTCCTTCCTACATAAAAAGAAAAAATAAAGAAGAAGAAATAACTTATCTTCACTTAAAATTAAAGCCCATCTTGGAAAAAACCTATGGCATAATGGTTTATCAAGAGCAATTAATGAAAATTGCCCAGGAACTTGCGGGATTTTCCCTTTCAGAAGCAGACGTTTTAAGAAAAGCTGTCGGTAAAAAAATAAAAGAGCTTCTTGGAGCTCAAGAAGAAAAATTCATTAACGGCTGTGTTAAAAACAATATTCCGAAGAAAACAGCTGAAAAAATATGGCAGTGGATTTTACCTTTTGCAAGCTACGGCTTTAATAAAAGCCACAGCACGGCTTACGCTATGATTGCCTATCAGACCGCCTATCTTAAAGCCCACTACCCTGTTGAATTTATGGCTTCCCTTCTTACTTCTGAAAAAACAGATACGGAAAGAGTTGCAATACTTATAGACGAGTGCAAAAAAATGAGAATAGAAGTTCTTCCTCCCGACATCAACGAAAGCTTAAAAAACTTCACCGTCATACCGAAAGAAAAGAAAATAACTTTTGGCCTTTTGGCAATTAAAAATGTCGGAGAAGGGATTATAGATATAATAACGGAAGAAAGAAAAAAGAACGGCCCTTTCGAATCTATTGGAAATTTTATAGAAAGAACAAGTTCCCGCGAACTTAATAAAAAGTCATTTGAAAGCCTTATAAAAGCAGGAGCATTCGATAAATTTGCCGAAAGAAACCAGTTACTGTATAATTTAGAAAACCTCCTTGCTTGGGCCAGAGAAACTGCAAAAACAAAAACAAACGGGCAAATCGGCCTTTTTGGAGTTCAAAATTTAAAAAGCGAAATTACCCTTATTCCTTCAGAACCGGCAAAAGACCAAGAAAAGCTTGCTTGGGAAAAAGAATTACTTGGACTCTACATATCTTCTCATCCTCTCGACAGCATGAAAGAGTTCCTTAATAAAAATGCTTTTTCAATAGCGAAAATAGACGATTCCTTGATAAATAGAAAAGTAAAGCTAGCCGGAATAATTTTAAAGATAAAAAAAATAATCACTAAAAACGGAAAGCAAATGATGTTTCTAACACTAGAAGACCCTACTGGGAAAATAGATGTTACCCTTTTCCCATCCATTATTGAAAACAGCAAAGCGGCAATTGAAGAAAATAAAATAGTATTCGTCCTGGGAAAAATAGACAGCAGGAACGGAGAAATACAGGTTGTAGCGGACGAAATTCAAGAAATAATAGGCCAATAATTAAAAAAAACATGTCAAACATTAAAAATATCAGGCATTCCCTTGCGCATATAATGGCGCATGCGGTAAAAAATCTCTATCCAAAAGTAAAATTTGGAATGGGTCCTGCAATAGAAAACGGGTTCTATTACGATTTTGATCTTGGCACTTTGAAAGTAGACCTTTCTGAAATTGAAATGGAAATGGAAAAAATAATAAAGGAAAATATCCCCTTTAAAAAAGAGGTAATTTCAAAACAGAAAGCTAATGATCTCTTTAAAGGCCAAAAATATAAGCTGGAAATAATTAATGATATAAAAGGAAAAAACGTTTCTATTTTTACCGTTGGAAAATTTACCGACCTTTGCGAAGGCCCCCATATAAAAAATACAAAAGAAATAAACATTGAAAGTTTTAAGATTTCAAGAATTGCCGGTGCTTATTTTAAAGGAAACGAGAAAAACAAAATGCTTACTCGCATTTACGGACTTGCTTTTGAAACGAAAGAAGAACTGGAAAATCACATAAAAATGCAAGAGGAAGCTGAAAAAAGAAACCACAGAAAGCTAGGAAAAGAGCTTGATCTTTTTTGTTTTTCGGATATTGTAGGGCCTGGATTACCTCTTTTTACTCCCAAAGGAACAATAGTTAAAGAAGAGCTTCAGAAAGAAGTGGAGAAAATATGTAAAAATTACGGATTTCAGAAAGTTATTACTCCTCACCTTGCTAAGATTGATTTATACGAAATATCAGGCCATAAACAAAAATTCAAAGACGAGCTTTTTCATGTCTCTTCTGAAAAAGGACATAAATTTGTTATGAAGCCAGTCCAGTGTCCTCATCAAACTCAAATATACGCCTCAAGAATTCGTTCTTATAGAGACCTTCCCATAAGATATATGGAAAGCGAAAAACAATATAGAGCGGAAAAAACAGGAGAAGTCGCAGGATTAAATAGAGTATATGCCATAACAGTTGAAGACGGCCATTCTTTTTGCATGGTAGAACAAGTAAAAGAAGAAATTAAGATTATGGTAAATATAATAAAAGATTTTTACTCTTCCTTGGGACTATGGGGAAATCATTCCGTTTATCTTGCATTAAGAGATTATAAACATCCAGAAAAATACATAGGAGAAGAAAAAGATTGGAAAAAATGCGAAAAAATACTTGGAGAGGTTTGTAAGGAAATGAATTTAAAAGCAGAAAAACAAGAAGGAGAAGCAGCTCTTTACGGTCCAAAAATTGATTTCATGTTTAAAGACGCTCTCGGAAAAGAAATTCAAATCCCAACAGTTCAAATTGATTTTGCCACTCCAAAAAGATTTAATCTTTCCTATATCAGTGAAAAAGGTAAAGAGATCCCTCCTGTTATGGTTCATAGAGCAATACTCGGTTCCTATGAAAGATTTATTGCTTTAATCATAGAACATTTTGGCGGCGCGTTTCCTCTTTGGCTCTCCCCTGTTCAAGTAAAGATTTTAACAATAAACGATTCCTGTATGGATTATGCAAAGAAGGTAAAAGACGCTCTTTCAAGTAAGGACATACGCGTTGAAATAGATATTGAAAACAATACAATTTCAAAAAAAATAAGAGAAGCGGAGATGAACAAAATCCCCTATATTCTTGTCATAGGAGAAAAAGAAAAAAAAGAAAATTCAATAAGCGTAAGAAAAAGAACCGAAGGGAACAAAGGGGAAATGTCCTTAAATAGTTTTGTTGAAAAAATAGAAGAAGAGATAAAATCAAAAAAATAAATGGAACTGTCAAAAGACGCTCAAAATTTAATAGATATAAATGAAAGGTGGAGAAAAGGCCTTGAAGAGAAAAAAACAGGAACAATTCACGTTGATGAAGCGGCCTCAAGGGTTGCAAGTTTTTATGAAAAAATAAGAGGAATAATAGATTGGAAAGAAGAGCACCTCTTAAGAAGAAATGCAACAGAAAGAGCTTTAAAAAGAAGGGTCTTTGCGAACTTTGATATTATAAACGGAGAAATAGACGAAACGCCGATTGAAGCAGAACCATTGGTTCTGGAATTAATACGGGGAGGGCATTTTCCAAACGATAATATAAAAGAAAGTAAAATAGAGGAAGTCCAAATTGCCATAAATAAATATCTCTTCATACTTAAAAAATATAAAGAAGAAAATCTCCGTTTCTATAACTTTTTATTTTCAATAGCCGCTTGCGAAATAGAAGAAATTTTAATCCCGTCTATAAAAGAAAGAGCATTAATTAATTATATGTTTTTGGCAATGAAAAGAAAAATTGTTCTTAACCAAGGAGTTATTGCCATAAATCCCATAACAAAGGAAGAAGAAAATATTCAGATATATATAGCCGTTCAAAGAGCTCTTTTTAATCTCGACAATCCGGTTATAAGCTATCATCTTTTAAATTATAAATATCCAAACTGGAAAAATTTAAATAAAAAGGAATTGGAAGAAATCAGGGAAAAAATACATTCGATAAAAGAGATGCTACTTGCTTCTTTGGAGCATCCACTGGGAGATAAATTTTATCGCGTTTGCAAAAAATACAATACTGTCTACCTTATAATTGGAGACATTATAAAATCAAACCCTTTGCAAATAAGAGAAGAAATTGAAAATCCGGAAAAATTAGAAACAATGATCAGAAAATCATATAACGAACGTTTTAAAACCTTAAAGTCAAGAATGAGAAGAGCTGCTTTTTATTCTACTTTATCCATATTTCTTACAAATATTGTCGTTCTCCTTGCAATAGAAATACCTCTCACCAAAATAATTGGAATATTCAATCCTTATTCAATAATAATAGATATTTTTGTTCCAACCTTTCTTATGGCCTTTTTGGTTTTAACAATAAAACTGCCTCCTAAAGAAAATTTAGATATAGTAATTTCAGAAGTAATAAAGGCGGTTTATAAAAAGGAAAAAGAAGATATTTACGAAATAAAATTCTTCAAAAAAAGAGGGGCCTTTTTCGGAGCAATAATAGATCTTGTTTATTTTGTAATATTTATTCTTATAGTCGGATTAATATTCTACGGCCTTTATAAAATAAGCTTCCCTCCCTTCTCTTATATCATATTTATAATATTCCTCTCGCTTATAGCTTTTGCAGGAGCAAAAATAAAAGAAAGAGCAAAAGAGCTCCACATGATAGAAGAAAAAGAACAGCTTTATTTCGTATTTTTGGACTCCCTATCGGCTCCCATTATTCATCTTGGAAAATGGCTGGCGTCAAAATGGGAAAGATACAATGTAATATCTGTTTTCTTTAGCGCCTTAATAGACATGCCTTTTATGCTGTTTATTGAATTTGTCGAACAGTGGAGATATTTTATAAAAGAAAAAAAAGAAAAAATATACTAGTTTTTGAATCTTGAAGAAAATATGGAAAAATTTTTAGGAGAGAAATACAAAGACCTTGCTTTTTCAAAACCCGTAGAGCGCGCTGTCAGAAAAAAAGGAGAAAACCCTCTTGATAGTGAAAAAAGAATCGATATTTATCTTTCCCGGTTAGAAGAAATATCAAAAAAAGAAAGAGGATTTCATCTATTAAAAGAAAAAATACTAGAAGAAAATATTACAAAATTTGAAGATATTCCTAAAGAATATCTTATTTTTCAGGAAAAAATAATAAGTCACAGAGAAGGACTATCCAATTGGCAAAGAATTCCCAATGAAGAAAGAGAGAGAATAAAAAGAGAAGAAATTGAAGAAGCATTGAAGGACCAAAGGGCTTCCCTTGAGCAATGGATTGATTATTTTATTTCAGATGATTCAAGTCATATTCCTAAAGAATTAAAATACTGGATTTTTAGAGACATCATTCATATGCAGGAATATGATGGAAAAAGAAAAAAATTCCCGATTCGTTCCAAGGGAACCGTTAAGAAATTTCCCGATATCAATGAAAAAGCCCTAGAATTTATTGTAAACGCCCTGAATAAAAAAAAGCAGGGAAAGGATATAGAACTGAAATACGATATTTCTCCCGAAGAAGAAGAGAAATTTAAAAAGTCTCTTCAAGGAGCTAATTTTAGAGAGCTTTATTCTTTTGCAAACGAACTTATAGCCCCGATACAAGAAGAGCTTTTACTTACAAAAGAAGGAGTATGGAAAAAATATAAAAAAGACGATTTTGAAACATTGGCAAATTCAATAAGAGGAAAAGGAACAGGATGGTGTATTGCCGGAGAAAACACTGCCGCTCTTTATCTAAAAGACAGTGATTTGGATGTTTTTTATTCAAATGATGAAAAAGGCAATCCGACAATTCCTCGTATTGCGATCAGATTAAAGGGCAAAAAAATAGTAGAAATAAGAGGGAGAGGAGAAGAACAAAATCTTGATCCTTATATAGGAAATATTTTAAGTGAGAAATTAGAATCATCGGATTTTGAAAATAAAAAAAGGAATATGGAAAAGGAAAAAGATACAAGAAAACTTGCTGATTTGCAAAGAAAAATCAAAGAAAATGTAGAATTAAATCAAGAAGATTTGATTTTTTTGTACGAAATAGAAAAAAAAATAGAAGGATTCGGACTTAGCGATGACCCTGCAATTGAGGAAATAAAATCAAAGAGAGATAAAATAAGCGACTACTGTACTATTTTCAACTGTAAAAAAGAACAAATAGTTGAAAAAATATCAGATATTAACGAGGATTCAAAAGTTTATACAGGAGATCTTCATCCTGAAAACTATAGAGTATTAAGCGAAAGAAAAAATCCCATAATGATAGACGGAAGAGTCATTCTTCAAAATGAAACCAAATTTAAATCAATTCCAGAAGGAACAATATTTAATAAAGATGTCAATTTCGATAACTGCATATCTTTGTCCTCAATCCCAAAAGGAACGATATTTAACGGAAATGCTTACTTTTTCGATGTTGCATTACTCTCTATTGATGACGATGTAAAATTTAACGGAGACGCTTATTTTGACGGTTTTAATCTTTCAAATGAAATAAGGGAAAAATTAAAAAAGATGAAAGAAGAGGGAAAAATAACAGGAAAACTTGTATTTGAAAGCCCTATGCTTGATTGATTTATGAAATATTCAATAATTACTTTCGGCTGCCAGATGAACATCTCCGATTCCCAAAGAATCGCTTCTCTTTTTGAAAAAGAAAAATACAGAAAAACCAAAGATATAACAAAAGCAGATTTAGTGATTATTAATATGTGCTCTGTAAGACAATCGGCCGTAACAAGAGTTTACGGACTTGTTCCTAAATTAAGGGAAATAAAAGGAAAAAGCATTTTAACCGGCTGTTTTTTAAAAAAAGACCAAAAAAAACTTGAAGAGCTTTTTGATTTTGTGATAAAGCCAAGCCAATTTCCGGAATTTTTAAAAAGCAAATCCGAATTTTTAAATATAGAACCGGCATATTCTTCATTCCCAATTGGATACATACCGATTATGACCGGATGCAATAACTTCTGCACTTACTGCGTCGTTCCATATACAAGAGGGAGGGAATATTCAAGATCGGTTGAAGAAATAGTTAAAGAGGCGAAAAATCTAATAAAAAAAGGATATAAAGAAATTTGGCTTCTTGGCCAAAACGTCAATTCCTATTTTGACAAAAAAGAAAGAAATTTTCCTTCCTTGCTTAAGACGGTAAATAATTTAAAGGGAGATTTTTGGCTTAAATTTACATCTTCTCATCCTAAGGACTTTACGAAAGAATTAATTGAAGCAATGAAAAATTCAAAAAAAGTTTCAAAATATCTTAATCTTCCTCTTCAGTCGGGAAACGATAAAATTCTAAAAAAAATGAACAGGCCTTATACTTTTTCCCAATATGAAAAAACTGTTCAAATGATCAAAAAAGAAATAAAAGATATATCTCTTTCAACGGATATAATTGTCGGATTTCCTTCGGAAACAAAAAAACAGTTTCAGGATACCGCGGATGCTCTGAAAAAAATAAAGTTTGAAATGGCCTATATTTCAAGATATTCAGAAAGACCAGGAACAAAAGCGGCAGAATTGAAAGACAATGTCTCATTAAAAGAAAAAAAAAGGAGAGAGGAGATTCTCAATGAGATAATCAAAAAAAACAGCTTTATAAAAAATAAGAAATATCTTAATAAAGAAGTGACAGTGCTTATAAATTCAATACGAAACGGTCTTTATTTGGGAAAAACTGAAGATTATAAAACAGTAAAAATAGAATCATTAAAAAAAGACCTTATTGGGAAATTCATAAAAGTTAAAATTATAAAAAGTATGCCATGGGGACTTATTGGAAAAATAAAATAATTGCAATAGTCGGGCCAAACGCTTCGGGAAAAACTTCCCTTTCAATTGGAATCTGTCTTTATTTAAATTCGAAAAAAATAAAAAAGCATTTCAATATTAAGGGAGCGGAAATCATATCTGCCGATTCAAGGCAAGTATATAAAGGCCTTGATATCGGTTCTGGTAAAATAAAAAAGAAAGAGACAAAAGGAATTCCCCATCATTTAATAGACATTGTATCACCCAAAAAGATATTTACTGTTGCCGATTATAAGAAAAAAGCAATAAAAAAAATAGAAAATCTCCATAAAGAAAATAAGATTCCTATTATTGTCGGAGGAACTGGTTTTTATGTTGATGCAATAATAAAAAACACAACTATCCCGGAAGTTATGCCGGATTGGAAATTAAGAAAAAAATTGGAGCAAAAAACAAAAAAAGAGCTTTTTTTAATGCTTGAAAAAAAAGACAAAAGAAGAGCCAAAGAGATAGATAAGAACAATAAAAGGCGTATTATAAGAGCTCTTGAAATAATAGAAAGTACGGGGAAAAGAATTCCAAAGAAAGAAAACAATCCTCTTTTCGATTCTTTAATATTTGGAATAAAAAAAAGCCAAGAAAAGCAAAAAATATTAATAGCAAAACGCCTAAAAAAACGACTAAGAGAAGGGATGGTGAAAGAAGTAGAAAATCTTCACAAAAAAGGAATTTCGTGGAAGCGCCTTGAGGATTTGGGTCTTGAATACAGATACATCGCTTATTATTTACAAGGCAAGATGCCTTATGATGAAATGATAGAAAAACTGCAAAAAGAAATAGAACATTTTGCAAAAAGGCAAATGACCTGGTTTAAGAGAAACAAAGAAATTATTTGGATTGAAGGATTAAAAGAAGCCAAAAAAAATTTAGAGAAAATCTAATTTTTTTCTTTATTTTTTTATAGTTTTTGTTTCTACTTTGGCAACAGCAGAAATTTTTGCTTCCAATACTTTCGATACCGCTTTAGGATCCGCCATTCCTTTTGTTTTTGCCATTACCTTGCCTGTCAGAAATTGCAAAGCATTTTCCTTCCCTTTTTTGTAATCATCAAACGCTTTTTCGTTTTCTAAAATTACCTCTTCTATCGTTTTTTCAATTTCTCCCCTGTTGGTAATTTTTTTAATCCCCTCTTCTTCTATAATATGAGAAGGATCAGCTCCTGTCTTGAACATCTTTTCCAAGATATTCTTTGCCATTTTTGATAAGATTTCTCCTTTATAGAGAAGAATTATAAATTCTGCAAAATTTTCAGGTGTAATTTTGCTTTTATCAACGGATAAAATTCCAAGTAATCCTTGGAAATCGCTTATAATATAGTTTGAAGCTAATTTTGAAAGATTTTCTTTTTCTTCTTTTGAAATTCCCTTCTTTATATCAATTTCTTTTTTCCAGTTATAAAGTTCGGAAATAACTTTTTCAAAATAGTTTCCAAGATCTTTGTTTTTCACAAAAACTTCAATATCTTTTTCTTTCAAAAAATATTCATTCCTAAATCTTTCCCTCTTTTGTTCTGGAAGCTCTGGAATAGTTATTTCTTTTATAAACTCTTCTGAAAAATTAAAAACAGGCAAATCCGGCTCTGGAAAATACCTATAATCATGAGCCTGTTCTTTTTCTCTTTGAGAAAAGGTTATCTCTTTTTTATCATGCCAACCTCTTGTTTCTTGAACTACCTTTTCCCCTTTTTCTAAAATATCCGTCTGTCTTTTTATTTCATAATCAATGGCTTTTTCAACAACTCTGAAAGAATTAAGATTTTTTATTTCCACTTTTGTTCCGAGATTATCGTCTTTACTAATACTAATATTTACCTCTACTCTCATCTGTCCTTTTTCCATATCTGCATCCGAAATATCAATATATCTGAAAATAAGCTGGAGTTCCTTTGCAAAATTAACTGCTTCTTTGCCAGTTCCAATGTCCGGCTCTGTTACAAGCTCCATCAAGGGCACTCCCGCCCTGTTAAAATCAATCAAAGAACTCTTCTCTTTTGGTAAATAGTTTATTCTTCCCGTATCTTCTTCAAGATGAATTCTTGTTATTCTTATCTTTTTGCCGTTTATAATAAGAAATCCTCCTTTGCAAATTGGCTTGTCATATTGGGAAATTTGGTATCCTTTTGGAAGGTCGGGATAGAAATAATTCTTTCTGTCAAATTTAGTCTCTCTTGCTATTTCACAATTCAATGAAAGTCCTGCTTTTATTACTTTTTTTATCGCTTCTTTATTTGCAACAGGAAGAGTTCCCGGATGCCCAAGACAAACTGAACAAACATTTTTATTGGGTTCTTTTTCACTTGAATTATTAACACAAGAGCAAAACATTTTAGATTTGGTGTTTAGCCCTACGTGTATTTCAAGACCAATTGTTGGTTTGTACATATTTAAATTATTTCTTAAATTCTTTTGCCATTTTAACTCCCGAACTTGTCCCTATAATATCCGCCCCTGCCTTTACCATTTTCTCTGCATCCTTTAATGTCCTTATATTTCCAGACGCTTTAATAAGAAGTCCTGGAGCTCCTTTTTTCATAAGTTTTAAATGCCTTGCCTTTTCTTCCATCTCCCTGTTTTCAAGGGGATCTTTTTCTGTCGCTGTTTTAACGCATATTGCTCCGGCCTTTTTTACAATTTGAGAGGCCTTTATTATTTCATCATCAGTCAAATAACCTGAGCCAATAATAACTTTTGTAGGCATAATCCTGCAGATATTTTTTAAGTCGTTTAAAACTTTCTCATATCTTCCGTACTTTATGTCTACAATATTTAAAACAATATCAAGCTCGTTTCCTCCGTCTTTTTTAATCTTTTTTGCCAATTTTATTCTTTCGCTTGATCTTGAAAGACCCATTGGAGAATCGGCCAAAACAACCGTCTTTATATCCGTTCCTTTTAACTCTTTGCTTACTGTTTTTGTCCATTTTTCTCTTACGCAAACCCCGTGAAAACCATATTCTTTGGCTTCAAGACAAATATTTTTAATATCTTTTAATGTAGCTTCTTTTCTTATGTCTGTGTGGTCAATTATTTTGGCTATATTTTTCATATTTTAATGTTTTTTATTTTTATAACTTCAAATCTTAAGATCATTTTTGCTTTATCATTATAACATAAAAGATAAAAAAATACAGAAAAAGAAGTACTTGCCCTCTTTTCTTTTTATTGCTATTATACGGGAATAATAATTATAAAAACCATGAATAAAAACAAAATCGTCCTTGATTATTCAAAGTTAAAAGAAATTGTCTCTGCTCACAGAGTTCTGGGACACAGAATTATAAGCACAGCCGGATCTTGGGATATGCTTCACATAGGACACCTAAGATACCTTATAAAAGCCAAAAATGAGGGAGACGTCCTTATTGTCGGAGCAGACAGCGACAGAGGAATAAAGCTTTATAAGAATGAATTAAGGCCGGTTATCCCTCAAAAAGAAAGAATGGAAATGCTTAGTTATCAAGGATGCGTTGATTATGTTACTCTTATTGACGATATAGATAATAATGGCGCTTGGCAGTATGATCTTGTCAAAACCATTCTTCCGGATGTTTTTGTAACCACAAACTATAGTTATACCAAAAAGCAAATCAATGATATTAAAAAATATTCAAAAAAAGTAGTAGTGTTGCCAAGGCAGGCAGAAACAACTTCCTCAACTGAAATTATTGAAAGAATGGTAAAAAAGCACCTGGAAGTTTTACTTGTCAATATGGGAAAAAAGAAAAATGGCTAAAAAGAAATTCGTAAACCTTCAAAATGCAAGAAAGGGAGAATACAAAAAAGTAATTGAAGAAATAGTATCAACCGGCAAATGCCCTTTTTGCAAAGAAAATTTCAAATACCATAAAAAACCGATATTCAAGAAAAAAAACAACTGGTTTTTAACAGATAACAGCTGGCCTTACAAAAATTCAAAACACCACTTCCTTCTTATTGGGGAAGAGCATAAAGAAAATCTTTTTGAACTTACAAAAAAAGACCTTCAATCTATATTTTTTCTTATTAATTTTGCAGTTAAAAAATGGAAAATAAAAGGAGGAGGACTGATTGTAAGATTCGGGGACACGAAATTTACAGGCGGTTCAGTAAGCCATATCCATTTCCACTTGTTATCTCCAAACGTAAATCAAAAAACAAAGAAAAGCAAAAAAATTGCTTTTACTATCGGTTAGTTTAGTATTTAAACGGCAATATCTCCTTTTATTGAAGGATGAGGGTCATATCCTTCAAGTTTGAAATCCTCATAGGTAAAATCAAATATATTTTTAACCTCTGGATTAATAGTCATCTTGGGCAAGGCCTTTGGCTCTCTTTCAAGCTGGGTCTTTACTTGATTTATATGATTAAGATATATATGAGCATCTGAAAGAGTATGGATAAATTCATGAGCTTTCAGTCCCGTTACCTGTGCAACCATCATAAGTAAAAGAGAATAGGAAGCGATATTAAAGGGAACTCCTAAAAAAACATCGCAGCTTCTTTGAAAAAGATGCAAAGAAAGCTTGTTATTTGCCACAAAAAATTTAAAAAAGCAATGGCAAGGAGCGACAAAAACTTTATCAACATCTTCCGGGTCCCACGATGAGACAACAAGCCGCCTTGAATTAGGATTTTTTTTTATTTCCTCTATTGCATTTGAAATCTGATCTATTGTTCCTCCATCTCTCTTCTTCCATCTTCTCCATTTTTCTCCATAAATAGGGCCAAGTTCTCCGACAGGCAGATTATACTTAGCACAGGCCTCTTTGGTCGCCCATTCGTTCCAAATTGTCACTCCATTGTCATTCAAATATTTAACATTGGTATCTCCTCTTAAAAACCATAAAAGTTCATAAATAATGGATTTTAAATGGGTTTTCTTGGTAGTTATCAACGGAAATCCGTCGTCTATATTAAAACGCATTTGGTAACCGCAAACTGCAATATTCCCTACCCCTTGAGGATCTCCCTTCTTTTCTCCGTTTTCTAAAACATATTTTAACAGATCTAAATATTGTTTCATTTGAAAATTATTTTTTATTCTTAATCTTCTTTTCTATTTGAAATATTTTTACTTTAAAATATTGCAATATTCTTTCCGCTTCAAAAGAAGCATCCCCTTCAGAAAAATAGATTTTCTTTATTCCTGAAAAAGCGATTAGCTTTGCACATAAAGGACAAGGAAAATGGGTTACGTAAAGGGATGTTCCTTTTATCTTAACGCCTTCATTTGCTGCCTTTGCTACAATTATCTGTTCCGCATGAATAGTCGGAGAAAATTCCTGATTTTCTCCCGCTTTAAAAAAATCTCTCATTGAACCAAGTTGATACGGTTCATGGTCTGTCAAAATCCCCATATTATATTCAGTAAAAAGAATATTCCTTCCTTTTACCAAAACGGCTCCAACCTGCCTCCACCAATCAGCGCTCTTTAACGATTCATCATATGCCCTTTTCATTATTCTAATATCAAAAGGATCTTTTGAAAATGAAATTTTAACAAGAGGAGATCTGCTTAAGACCTTGTCTTTATCCCAGCGAAGAAAAACAGACTTCCACTTTACATTGTCTTCTTTTAAGTATTTAGCAGTAAAACTGCGAGAAACAGAATCATTAACGAGAATAACTTTCTTTCCTTTTAATTCTTTCAAATTTTTTTCTGAAAGAATTTTAACATTTTCAAACCCGAATACTTTAAGAAGTTCTTTAACTTTTTCTGACCTTAAAGCGGCAATATCGGGATTTATTTCGGAAAGCTTTTTTAAAAGCTTATCAGATATGATATAGACAAATGAAGTTTCTTTTTTAATCTCCTCTAAAAAATCCAAATAACCCTTGTGTACAACGGGGATATAAAGAATAAGGATTTTTCCCATAGCATAGTTATCCGATTTCAATACCCATGTTTTTCGCCGTCCCTTCTAATGTTTTCATTGCAGCTTCAATGTTTGTAGTATTGAGATCTTTCATTTTTCGCTGCGCAATTTCCTTTAATTTTTCTTTACTTATCTTCCCTACTTTTTTCTTATTGGGAGTACCTGATCCTTTTTCAATCCCGGCAGCTTTCTTTAAGAGCTCCGCTGCAGGAGATTCCTTTAGAACAAAATCATACGTTCTGTCTTCGTAAACGGTAATTTCCGCCGGGATAACAAACCCTACCTGATCTTTTGTCTTATCGTTGAATTTTTGGCAAAATTCGGAAATATTCACTCCGTGCTGGGCCAGTACTGGTCCCACGGGTGGAGCCGGAGTTGCTTTTCCGGCTGCAAGCTGAATTTTAATAACTGTTTTTATTTTTTTAGCCATTGATTTTTAGTATTGACTATCTTTATATTTTTTTTATCTGCAGTGAATCAAGCTCCACGGGAGTATCTCTGCCAAACATATTTACATGAACTCTCACTTTTCCTTTTTCTTCGTCTATTTCAAAAACCTTTCCTTCAAGATTTTTAAATGGTCCATCTGTAATCTTAACCAAATCCCCTATTTTGGATTCTATTTTATGCTGGGGTTTTTCGGCTCCCATTCTGCCTTTTAAATATTCCACCTCCTTTAGAGAAATAGGAACAGGAGTAGTTCCTACTCCGATAAATCCGGTAACATTGGGAGTATTTCTAACTACATACCATGAATCATCCGTTACTATCATTTCAATTAAAACATACCCTGGATATATCTTTTCTTCAACTGTTTTTCTTTTTCCGTTTTTTATCTTTATTTTCTTTTCTTTAGGAACAATAATACTGAAAATCTTGTCTTCCATTCCGAAAGACTCTGCTCTTTGTTTAAGGTTTTTAGCAACTGCATCTTCGTATCCGGAATAAGTATGTATTACATACCAATTCCTTTGTTCTGGTAATTGTTGTTTTGCCATTTTAAATTACAAATGTCCTCAGTAAAAAACTGAAGATAAAATCAAGAGCGCCAAGATAAGTGGCAAGAGCGAAAGAAATACCTATCACAATTAAAGTATACCTTGTTGTTTCTTTCCTTGTCGGCCAATTAACCTTCTTAATTTCCGTTTTTACTTCTCCTAAAAAATTTATTCCTTTTTTAATTTTATTCATTCTTTTTTATCTTAAAAAGCCCTTTTTATACCTTTTTTGGAGGGCTCTTTAGCCCGATAATAGCCAAAAAGAGAAGAAATGTCAATTATATATCAAGATTTCTTACTTCCTTTGCGTATGTTTGAATAAACTTCTTTCTTGGAAAAACCTCATTACCCATTAAAGTGTCAAATATCCTGTCCACCTCTTTTCCGTCTTCAATAAGCACTCTATAGAGCATTCTTTTCTCAGGATCCATTGTTGTTTCCCATAATAAGGAGGGATCCATTTCTCCTAATCCTTTATACCTTTGAATTGATATATTTGCAATTTTATCTTTCTTAAATGATTCAATTATGATATTTTTTTGTTCTTCGGTATATACATATTCCACTCTTTTTCCCGATTGAAGCTTGTAGAGAGGGGGCTGGGCAATGTATAAATGGCCCTTTTCTATTATGGGCTTAAAATATCTGTAAAAAAAAGTAAGAAGCAATGTTCTGATATGCGATCCATCAACATCAGCATCAAGGGTAAGAATAATCTTATGATACCTCAGTTTCTCTATATTAAAATCATCTCCTATTGCAGTTCCAAGAGCAATAACAAGAGCCCTGATTTCTTTTGAGGCCAGTATTTTATCAAGCCTGGCTCTTTCAACATTAAGAATTTTTCCTCTTAAAGGCAGTATTGCCTGAAATCTTCTGTCTCTTGCTGATTTACAAGAACCTCCGGCAGAATCTCCTTCCACTATGAAAATCTCCGATTCTTCCGGCTTTTTAGAAGAACAATCCGCAAGTTTCCCTGGCAGAGCAAGCCCGTCCAAAACCCCTTTTCTAAGAACGGTCTCTTTTGCCGCTCTTGCCGCTTTTCTAGCTTTAGCGGATAAAAGACATTTTTCAATTATTGACCTTGCATCTTGAGGATTCCTTTCTAAAAAATCAGCCAAGTTTTCTGAAACAATTTGGTCCGCAACCGGCTTTACTTCAGGATTGCCGAGTTTTGCTTTTGTCTGACCTTCGAATTGAGGTTCTCTTATTTTTATTGAAATAACCCCGGTAAACCCCTCTCTCACGTCTTCTCCTGTAAGATTGTCATCTGAGCTCTTTAAAATGTCATTCCGTCTGGCATAATCGTTTAAAGTCCTCGTAAGAGCGGTTCTAAATCCTGTAAGATGAGTCCCTCCTTCGGGAGTGAAAATATTATTGGCAAAACTTTCTTCATAGCATTCATATTCGTCAGAATATTGAAAACCTGCTTCAATTATAATTTCATTTTTTTCTCCAGAGCAATAAAAAACATTCTGATGCTGCAAATTTACCCCTCTTGTTAAATACTTGATATAAGATTTTAATCCTCCTTCAAAATAAAAAGAGTATGAAGATTCTTTCCCTTTCTCTCTTTCATCTTTAAAATCAATTCTTATGCCTTTTGTAAGATATGACTGTTGCCTAAGATGGCTTAAAATCTTTTTCTTGTCAAATTTTATCTCTTTGAATATTTCTTCATCCGGTTCAAAAATTATAGTCGTTCCTGTCTCCTTGGATGGACCAATTTTTTTAACCTTTGTCATTGGCTTTCCTTTTGCATATTCTTGGGTAAAAATAAAGCCGTCTCTCTTTACTTCCGCTTTCATATATGAAGAAAGAGCACAAACAACGGAAATACCAACTCCATGAAGCCCTCCTGAAACTTTATAAGCATCTCCTCCAAATTTTCCTCCGGCATGAAGAGTTGTCATAATCGTTTCTAGAGCCGATTTCTTGGTCAAAGCATGCCTGTCTACCGGTATTCCTCTTCCATTATCGCTTACTCTTACCCTGTTATTTTGCAAAAGAGCGATTTCCCCCTTATTCCCGTTCCCCCCCATAAATTCGTCTATAATATTATCAAGACATTCCCAAACAAGATGATGAAGACCATCAACTCCGGTTGAACCTATATACATTCCTGGCCTTTTCCTGACAGGATCAAGACCCTCTAAAACATAAATATCTTTGGCTGAATAAGATGATTTTTTTTCTTTCATTTTGTTAAAAAAAATAAGAGATTGGACTGGCTCCGCACTCTAATTTTACCTTAAAAAAGACATTAAATCAAGCTCTTTTTAATCCCGAAAAATGTCTTTTTTATTCACGCATAATTTTCCAATTGGCGGGGACGACCGGACTCGAACCGGCAACCTTCCGCGTGACAGGCGGATGCTCTGACCAATTGAGCTACGCCCCCTACAGAGAACATACTAGCAAATTTAAACCATAAATCAAGAAGAAAACTTGCTCTTTTCGCTTTTTTTTGACGCTTCAAAAACAAACAAAGGAGGGATATTAAAGATTTGAAGATAGGAAAAAATTTGGTCAAAATGCTTTGCAATTAAGCTTTTTGACTTTCTTGAAAATTGATAGACAAGAAATTTTCCTCCTTTTTTTAGAATATTATAAGTATCTTTAAGCAAATTATCTCTTTGCAAAGAGCTTAAAAATGAAAGAGGTATCCCTGAAATAATATAGTCAATGCCTCTGATTTTTTCTTTCTTTAAAATATCTTTAATATTTTCTGCGCTATCATTAAATATTCTAAGGCGTTTGTCTTTAAATTTATTTTTAAGAAAGAAAGAAAGATTTTTATTTTTTTCAATAACAATCAATTTTGAATCTTTATTCATTTTAGACAGTAAATACTCTGTGAAAATGCCTGTTCCCGGACCATATTCAACAATAATAATATTTTTTTCAAAATCAATTGAGCTGCATATTTTTGAGACGGTCTTTTTTGTCGTCGGAAAAACAGAAGCTACGTTTTTATCTCTCAAAAAATTGCCTGCCAAATTACTTTTAATCATAAAATTTTAGACAGAAATTATTTTCCGATATTTATAATACAAGATAATAATACTGCTTCTTTATTTAAAAAGCGCCTGTTAGCGTTTTATAGCAATCCTGCCAAAGTGCCGGTGGCAGGGATCGAACCTGCGACCTTAGCCTTATGAAGACTCTGCTCTAACCACTGAGCTACACCGGCAAACAGAAATTTAAAATATCTTAAAGAGATTAAATGTTTTTATGTTGCGGGGGTCAGAATTGCACTGACGCCTTGAGGTTATGGGCCTCAAATGGTACTACTCCACCACCCCGCAACTGTACCTTAGCGTATTTTTTTATAAAAATCAAGTGGAGTTTTTGTTTTAAATAACGTCTAAATTCTGAAAAGCTGCCATATATGCGTCAATTGCTTTTTTTGATTCTTGCAAAGGAAGCTTATAATCAGGATCATAAACAATATTATCTCTTATTTTATGGGCTTGCCAAACATCGTCTATATTTTTTAAATTCTCCGATGTCATAGTTCTTAACTTTTCCACAATAAAATCCCCTTTAAAATCCAGTTTTTCAAGGACATCGTTGAGCATTTCGTCCGCTTTTATTATTGCCATTTTTTGCTCTCCCTCTATTCCCGTATTAAACTTTTCCAGTATTGACTTCCATTCTTTCTTGAATTTTCCCTCTTTAAGAGGGCTATAGGTCAAAATCTCTTTTGTATTTTCCAAAAATCTGTCTTTAAACCAGCTTGTTTTTAAAAAAAGAAAAACAATAGCGACAAAAAGAATTGCCGAAACAGAAAGAAAAACAGCTCTTATATAATAAAGCACTCCCGTAAATTCAGGCTGTAAAATAAAAGTTATTATTTTTGAAGTTGTTTCATTCATTTTCTTCTAATATTTTAGCAAATTTAAATATATTTTCTTCTTCAAAATGCCTGCCTATAATCTGCAAACCAACAGGCAAATCGTTTACTTTAAGAGGCAAAGAAAGAGCGGGAAGCCCGGCAAGACTTACCGGAGCGGTAAGAATATCGCAAAGATACATTGAAAGAGGGTCATCTTTTTTTTCCCCTATTTTAAAAGCAGAAAAAGGAGAAACGGGACTGATTATAATATCAACATCTTTAAACGCATTGTCAAAATCTCTGGCTATTAAAGTCCTTACTTTTTGAGCTTTAAGATAATAAGCATCATAATAACCGGAAGATAGAGCATATGTTCCGAGAATAATTCTTCTTTTTACCTCATCTCCGAATCCCTCCTCCCTCGTTTTGGAATAAACATCAAATAAATTATTTGTCTTTTCTCCTTGAATTGATAACCCGTACTTTATGCCGTCAAATCGAGAAAGGTTTGAAGACGCTTCAGGAGAACTGGTTAGATAATAAACAGGTATTACATACTTTGTGTTAGGCAAACTTATTTCTTTTATTTCAAATCCTAATTTTTTTATCTTTTCAATTTCTTTTGAAATTAACCTTTCAATCTCTTTATCAAGCCCATCGGCAAAATATTCTTTCGGCAATCCTATTTTCAAATTTTTTTTCTCTTCTCTTTTTTTATAATCAACACTAGTAGAATCATTAATATCTTTTCCTTTTATAACGTTAAAGACAATTTTTGCATCTTCCACGTTTTTCGATAAAGGGCCTATTTGGTCAAGAGAAGAAGCAAAAGCAGTAAGGCCATATCTTGAAACGGCTCCATAGGTTGGTTTTAATCCAACAACAGAACAAAAGCTGGCTGGCTGCCTTATAGACCCGCCTGTATCAGATCCGAGGGCAAAAACACACATATTGGAAGAAACAGCGGCAGCGGACCCTCCAGAACTTCCTCCGGGAACGCGCTCTTTATCTTTCGGATTCTTTGTAATAGAAAAAGCGGAATTTTCTGTAGAAGCTCCCATTGCAAATTCATCAAGGTTTGTTTTTCCGAGCAAAACTGCTCCTTTCTCTTTTAATTTTTTAAAACAAGTAGCGTCATAGGGAGCAATATAATCCTTAAGTATTTTAGAAGCACAAGTATTTTTCAAATCTTCAACTAAAATATTGTCTTTAAGAGCAAAAGGTATTCCTGTTAGCAAAGAGCCTTTTCCCTCCGAAATTTCTTTATCGGCTAACTTGGCAGAGCTGATTGCTCTTTCCTCATCAAACGATAAAAAAGCCCCGATATTATTGTCCTCTTCTTTTATTCTATCTATATATTTTTTTGCCACTTCCAAAGCAGAAATATCTTTATCTCTTAACTTTCTATAAAGCTCTGAAATTGTAAAATCTTCCATCAAAAAACTTCTTTTACTTTTAGATAATCTCCTTCCTTTTTAGGAAAAGATTTTTTTACTTCTTCTTTTTTAATAAGAATTAAATCTTCTCTTGACGTATTTCCGTCTAAAAAAGAAAAGTGGAATGGCTCAACATTTGAAACATCAATTTCAGAAAGACGGTCAAAATAGTCAAGAATAGTTGACATCTCTGTTTCCATTTTGGATATTTCTTTTTGCTGAAGGTCAATTCTTGCCAATTTAGCTATTTTTTCTACTTCTTCTTTTTTTATCATTTTATTTCAAAGGATCCAATTCTTCAGAGTTTGTAAGAACATCATACAATTCGTCTATATTTTCAAGAACTAGTCCCGCTCCCCTTGCAACCGCTGTAACCGGGTCTTCAATCAATCTTGTCGGTATTTTGACCTCTTCTTGGATTAAAATATCAAGGCCCTTTAAAAGACTGCCTCCTCCGGCAAGATATATTCCTCTTGACATAATATCCGATAAAAGCTCAGGAGGAGTTTCCTCAACTGTTGTTTTAATCGCCATTACTATCTCCTTTATTGATTTTGACATTGCTTTTTTTACCTCTTCGCTTGATATCATAATTTCTTCCGGCAATCCCGTTACAAGATTTCTTCCTCTCAAAGGAAGTTCTTTTTTCTCTTTCATAGAATAAGCAGATCCAATTCTTATTTTTATATCTTCCGCTCCTCTTTCTCCTATAAGAAGCTTATAGTTTTCCTCAGCATACCTTATTATATCCTCATTAAGACGGTCTCCGGCAATTCTAAGGCTTTTGGCCGTTACTATCCCCCCTAGAGACATTACGGCAACTTCCGTTGTTCCTCCTCCGATATCGACAATAAAGTTTCCTCCGGCTTCTTGAACCGGAAGGCGCGAACCAATCGCAGCGGCCATTGGTTCTTCTATAAGAAAAACTTCTCCCGCTCCCGCGCTTTTGGCAGCATCGCGAACGGCTCTTTGTTCAACTTCGGTAACTCCGTAAGGAATTCCAACAATTACTCTTGGGCGAGGTCCGATAAAAAATCTTCCTTTATGGACTTTTTCAATGAAATATTTGAGCATTTGCTCTGTTACCTCAAAATCGGAAACAACTCCGTCAACAAGCGGCCTTGTAGCAACAATATGAGCAGGAGTTCTTCCAACCATCTTTTTTGCCTCTTCTCCTATCGCCAGTATCTGGCCTGTCTTTTTATTAACGGCAACAACCGACGGTTCATGAATAACAATTCCCTTCCCTTTTACGTAAACAAGAGAAGTCGCAGTTCCAAGGTCTATCGCTATATCGCTTGATATGTAAGAAAAAAGTTTACGTATTGTCATTTGATTATTTTTTTGATTTCGTCTTTCTTTATAACTTTTGAGAATTCTTCTCCCCTTTCCTTTATTTCCACACTTTCTTTTT
The DNA here is from genome assembly GCA_028697015.1 of Candidatus Paceibacterota bacterium. NCBI lineage: Bacteria > Bacillati > Minisyncoccota > Minisyncoccota bacterium. The sequence continues at coordinate 105,710 of JAQVFW010000001.1, read as the reverse complement.
CAGCCGTTTTATCGCTTACTATAATCCTTAAACTTATGCCTATCAAATCTGCCTCGGCAAATTTTTCACCAGCTGATTTGTCTTCTCTGTCGTCATAAAGGATATTTTCCTCATCAAACTGATAAATTTCATTCGCAATTTCCTTTACTTTACCGCTTTTGCCTATTTCAATCAAGTGAAATTTAAAAGGAGAAACTTCTTTTGGCCAGATAATCCCTTTGTTGTCATGATGAACCTCAACAATTGTTCCCATCAGTCGGGAAAGGCCTATTCCGTAGCATCCCATTAAAACAAATTTCTTCTTTCCATTTTTATCCGTAAAAGAAAGATCAAAAGGTTTACTATACTTTTCATTAAGTTTGAATATATTTCCAACCTCAACCGCCTTTTCCTCTTTCAAATTACTATTTTTACACTGAAAGCATTTTCCTTCTTCTATGTCTATAATTTCCTTATTAATGGCAAGATTACATTTCTTACATATATATATTATATCCTCCCCTGCTTGCGTTAAAGTTTGATATTCGTGGGAAAATTTTGAAAAACTTCCTCCGCTTGCAAGAGTAAGATAAGTTTTTTCCCAAATACCGCATCTTTGAAAAATATTTTTGTAAGCTTGTTTAATCTTCTCATAATAATTTTCCAATTCTTCTTCTGAAGAGTTAAAAGAATAAAGGTCTTTCATTAAAAATTCCCGACCCCTAAGCAATCCCGATTTTGCCCTCTTTTCATTTCTAAATTTATTTTGAAATTGAAATAAATTAAGGGGCATATCTTTATAGGAAGACAAAAACTTTTTTACTAAGGGAGAAATTACTTCTTCATGGGTCGGTCCAAGGGCAAATTCTTTGTCTTCAACTTTGAGTTTGTACAAATCGTCCATTTTTTCCCAACGTCCGGTTTTTTGCCAGTTTTCTTTCGGATGAAGAGTCGGTAAAAAAACTTCGAAAGCGTCAACTTTAAGCATTTCTTCACGAATAATATTTTCTATTTTCTTTAAAACAAAATTTCCAAGAGGAAGAAAAGAATAAACTCCGGCCATTAGTTTGTCAACAAAACCAGCTCTTACAAGAAGCTTGGCGTTAATACTTTTTTCGTCTTTTGGTTCTTCTCTCAATACTTTGCTGAAAAGTTTTGATTGTCTCATTTTCTTTACATTTATTATTAAAACATTCCCTTTATAAGTCCTCCAAAGCGAATTATATCGTTATAGGTTATGGTAATTATAAGTAGAATCAAGAATGCAAAACCGGCAAGATTAAGATTTCTTTCAAAATTGGGAGAAGTTTTTCTTCTGGAAACAGCCTCATATATGACAAAAACCAGCCGACCTCCGTCAAGAGCAGGAATAGGCAAAATATTGACGACTGCAAGACCTATGGAAATAAGAGCCGCCATATTTAATAATTCTATAATCCCTTCCTTCATTACAATGTGGGTAATGGCAAAAATTCCAACTACTCCGGCAGTAGAATCTCTAAAGGGTTCTACTGTTTTTTCTCCAATAGAAGTGTAGGTAAGTTTAGCCAGAGAATAAAAAGATAGATGAGTCATATTTACGGCATGCAGAAAACCGGAAAAAACCTTATTAAATGACTCATATTTAATTTCTGTTACATTACTGAGAAGAACTCCTATAAAATAAGTTCCGTCTTCCTCTTTTGGAATAATTTCAACCTCTCTTTCTTCTTTAGAACGAACATCGCGTAAAGCCAGAACTACTTTTTCTTTGTCTATATTCACATATTTTACAAAATCTTCTCTTGTTGAAACAGAAAGTCCGTTCACCGATAAAACCATTTCTCCTTCTTTCAATCCAGATTCTTCAGCTGGAGAATTCTCAAGAACAGTAACTATTAAAGGCACTTGCGATTGTTTGCCAAATATAAAGTTATAATCAAACGGCAAAAATACATTCCATTTAAATCCGGAAAAAGAAAGAACGATATAAAAAATAAAAGCAGCAACCAAGATATTTGCAAAAACACCTGCTATTAAAACTTTTGCTTTTACAATCGGCTTTTGGCAATAAAAGCTTCTTTCGTTTTTTGTTGAATCTTCGTCGGGATCTTCTCCGTATATTTTAACATATCCACCGAAAGGAATAAGATTAATTGAATATTTTGTTTCTCCTATTTTCTTTGAAAAAATATTCGGAGGAAAACCAAGGGCAAATTCTTCAACAAGAAGTCCGGCGGATTTAGCGGCAATAAAATGTCCAAGCTCATGGGAAAAAATCAAAAAACCGATTATAAAAATAAATATTAAAAGGGTTAAAAAAAATGTCATCACTCGTTAATTTCCTTTATTTTTCTTTCTTTCCTTTCTTCGGCTTTTTTATTATAATCGTCTACAATTTTTTGAAGCTCGTCCTTTGCTCTGAATTTATCATCTTCTCTTATTTCTCCAAGGCGAGTTTTTTCCTGTATTTTTCCCCAGGCTTCTTCTCTCCATTTCCTGATAGATTTCCTTATTTCCTCGTGTTTTAAGGAAATAAGGCGCTTTAGTTCTTCCCTGTATTCATTACTAAGAGAAGGCAAAGAAACTCTAATAATATCCTTATCCAAAACAACGGAAAGGCCAAGACCTGACTTTGAAAGAGAAGAGACAATCCCCTCGATATAAGATTTATCCCACGGCTGGATAACAAGGGTCTTTGAATCAAAAAGAGAGATTGCCCCAAGTTGTTTTAAGGGAAATTTTTCATTAAAACAATCAACTGACATATCCTCAACTAACGAAGGATTCGCCCTGCCAGTTCTGATTTTTGAAAATTCAGCATCTAAAAAAGCAAGGGCTTTTTCCATTTCCGGCTTTATACTTTCAATAATTTCTTTATACATAATTAATTGCTTTTTATTTAATATTAATTAATAAATTCTCGAATAATAATTTTTGATTAACGTTTGTTGTCATTATTAGAAATTTGGCATCAAGAATAAGCTTTAAGTTTTCTTTTGCTATTTGAAAGTCAGAGAAAGAGACGGACGGGGCAAAAATCTTTTTCCTGAAATGATCAATCCACTTTTTTAAAATTTCAACCATATCTTCTTTTTCTGAAATATCTTTTGCATATTTAAGGCGGGAAAAAAAGGAAGCAGAAGAAACTTTTTCAATTTCTAAATCCGTTAAATAATCTTTTTTTTCTTTTTCTTTATCTTCTAAAAGATTAAAAAGAATTCCTGGTCTCCCAAAGGAAAGATTAAGTAAATTCTCTGTTGTCTTTCCGTTTATATTTTCTATCTCCAGATATTTTTTCATTTCATCATTCCCTACTGGGAAAAATCTCATTTTCCAAAGACGGGAAAGAACCGTCTTAAGAAGAAAATCAGGATATTCCGTTATAAGAAAAAATACTGTATTCCCCGTAGGTTCTTCAAGGGTTTTCAAAAGGCAATTTTGCGATTCTCTTGTCATCAGATGAGCATTGTCAATTACTCCCACTTTAAAATTTCCCAAGGACGGCTTGAATGAAAGATTCTCGATAAAGCGCCTTATTTCTCCTATTTTTATTTCCTTACTCTCTTCTATTATGTGAATATCTGGATGAATCCTTTTTGAGATCGCCCTGCAAGAAGAGCAAATATTGCAAGGTTCTTCTTTATTTGCGCTACAATTTAAAAGAGCTGAAATTTCCAAAGACAAGCATTTTTTTCCTAATTTCTCCTCGCCTGAAAAAAGAAAAGCATGAGGAATTTCTTCTGTTTTTTTCATTTTCTGAAAAAACTGCCATTGTTTTTTATGACCAATAATCATATCTTTATATTAATTATTTTTTTGTCATAATGCTTCTTTTGTAATCCTCAAGATTATTTATCGCTATTCCCGCTCCCTTTGCGACACAAAGAAGTGCTTCATCTGCTACAAAGCAAGGAACTCCAGTCGCCTGAGAAATAAGACGGTCAATATTTCTAAAAAGAGCTCCGCCTCCCGATAAAACCATTCCCTTATCTATAATATCAGCGGCAATTTCAGGAGGAGTTTCCTTTAAAACCTGTTTTATAACTTGAATAATTTCCGAAAGCCGTTCCGCCGTGGCTTCGCAAATCTCATTTGAAGAAATTTTAATGTTCTTCGGCAATCCGGACACTAAATCCCCTCCTCTTATTTCAAGGAAGAGAGGTTTTTTATCTAAAATAGCCGTCCCTATTTTCATCTTTATTTCTTCAGCTGTTTGCTCTCCAATCGCCAAATTGTATTTTCTTTTAATATAACTTGAAATAGCCCTGTCTATCTTGTCTCCGGCAACTCTAAGCGATTTGCTCTTTACTATCCCGCCCAACGATATAACGGCAACTTCTGCCGTTCCTCCACCAATATCGACAATCATGTGGCCTGAGCAAGATTCTATCGGTATGCCCGCTCCTATGGCGGCAAGTATCGGCTCTTTGACGACATATACTGCTTTCGCTCCGGCAGACATTCCAGCTTCAATAACAGCTCTTCTTTCTGTCGAAGTTATTCCCGCAGGAACTCCGACAACAAGCTCCGGTTTTAAAATTCTAAACTTACCTGCTGTCTTATTAATAAAATACTTAATCATCGCTTCAGTTACCCTATAATCGGCAATAACTCCGTCTCTTAATGGCCTATAAACTTTTATAGTATCGGGCGTTTTACCGGTCATTTCTTTTGCTTCTTTTCCAACAGCAAGAATTCTGTTTTCAAAAAGGCCGACCGCGACAACGGAAGGTTCGTTTAAAACTATTCCCTTTTTGGGAATAAAAACAATTGAGTTGCAGGTACCAAGATCAATTCCTATTTTTTGAACAAACATATTCTTTTTTTAAAAATTCTTTTTATTATTCGTTATTTGTTTCTTTTTGCCTTTTGATTTCAGCACCCAGTAGCAAAAGACGCTCTTCTATTTTTTCATAACCTCTGTCAATCTGATAAATATTATTAAGAATGCTTTTCCCTTTTGCGGCAAGTCCGGCTATAACGAGAGCCGCTCCGGCTCTTAGATCAAGAGAAGGTATTTCCGTTCTATAAAGCTGACTAGGACCATTTACTATCGCTCTATGGGGGTCACAAAAAACGATATCCGCTCCCATTTTATTAAGCCCCTCCAAATATTTTAATCGTCCTTCGTATAGAGGGTCATGGATAAGAGTTGGCCCCTTGCATTGAGTAGCAAGAACCCCCAATACTGGCTGAAGGTCAGAATGAATGCCAGGGTAAATAGAACTTTGTATTTTTTCTATTTTGAGATTAGAAGAAGGAAAAACCTTTACTGAATCATCTTTTAAAACCTTTAAAACCGCTCCAGATTTTTCCAGCTTTCTTAGAAAAAGAGTCAAAAACGGGGTTCCCGCGTTTTTAACGAGAACTTTTCCTTTTGTAATAAGGGAAGCCACAATAAATGTTCCCGCTTCGATAGGATCAGGAATAATTTTATGGGAAAATCCCTTAAGATTTCTCTTTCCTTTAATTCTAAAACTATGGCATCCGAGAGATTTCAGTTGCGCGCCCATTTTTATTAAAACATTAATAAGTTCTTGCACTTGATAATCTTCATCTGCTATTTTAAGAATCGTTTCTTTGTCTTTAAGAGAAGAGAAAAGAAGAATATTTTCGGTTGCCGTCACGCTAAATTCACTTAAAACAATTTCGGTTTTTCCTTCTTTTTCTTTCTTCGCGTTAAAGTAGAAAAAACGCCCCCTTTGTTCAATTTTTACTCCTGACTGGGATAAAGCGTCAAGGTGGGTATCTATGGGCCTTGATCCAATTACACATCCTCCTGGAGATACAATTTTTATCTCTTTGAACCGCGCAAGAAGGGGGCCTAATATTAAGACAGATCCTCGAAGGCGGCTTATAATATTAAAAGGAAGTTTTAAAGGATCAATATCTTTGCAATTTAATTTAATCTTTCTTTCTCCAAGCCAAGTAACCTTTGCTCCAATATTTTCCATTATTTCAAGCATTTTAAAAACATCTTCTATAAGCGGAATATTATCTATAAAGCAATCCTCTTTCGTAAGAAGAGAAGCGGCTATTATTGGAAAAGCCGCGTTCTTTGCTCCTCTAATTTTAACCTCTCCCTTAAGAGGACGACCGCCTTGAATAATAAATTTTTCATCCATATCAAAACCATAATAACTTAATTTTTTATTCTTGGCAAGTTTGGATTTTTAAGGTAATATTAGCGAATATGACTAGAAAAAAAAGAACACTACTACTTATATTAATATCCCTTGCCTGTATCTTTACCATAATTCCGGTGATTTTTTATTCTCTGGGTTGGCGAATTGACTCGCTTGAAAAAAGAATAATCAGGGCAGGTTCTTTTTATTTCAGAATATGGCCCCGAGGAGTTGATATATCTCTTGTCCCCATATACAAAGACAAAGAAATAGAAGAAGAATTAATAGAAAAGAAAACTCTTTTTAATACAATATACATCGAAAATATTCTTCCGAAAGAATATGGCATAACGGTAAAAAAAGACGGTTTTTATTCTTTTGAAAAAAGATTAAATGTAAATCCCGGAGAAATAACGGAACTCAAAAATATAACTCTCGTTAAGAAAAACCCTTATTTCGGATTAATCTCTGAAAAAGTGGATAAATTTTATATTTCTCCCGATGAAAAAGGAATTGTTTTTATAAAAGGAAGAGAAATAAATTTATATAACTTGCAAACAAACAGGCAGCAGGTTTTAGCCAGAACTTCATCTGAAGTAGAAGACCTTCTTTTTTTCCCAGATTCCGAAAGAATTCTCTTAAAAACAAAAAGCGACTGGCTTCTTCTTATTATTGAAACACTCTCTCTTACTCCTGTTTCTTTTGGAATAAAAGAACCCGTAAAAAAAGAAGAAATAATATTTGACCCTAAAAATAGAGATGTTATTTATCTTTTAAAAAACGGCTCCTTTTACAAAAAAAATCTGTTTTCTGAAAAAACAGAAGTCATAAGCAAAGACATTCTTTCGGTTTTAGTCCTGGAAAATGAAAATATTTATCTTGACAATAAGGGGTTTGTTACAAAAAACAACCTTGAAAAAGAAAAAATAAACGAAACTCCTTTGGAAATAAATTCTTCAAATTATGATATTTTAATTATTGATTCAATTTTTTATATAAAAGAAAATGATAAACTCTACCGCTTTAACCCGGAAGAAGAAAAATTCGATCATTTTCTTGATTCAATAGAGCAAATTAAAGTTTCAAACGACAAAGGAAAAACTCTTTTTGCCGGAAATCATGAAATAAGAATATTTTTTCAGAAACAGCAGTATGACCAGCCGCAAAGAGAAAAAGAAGAAATTATTTTTCTTTCCCGATTTTCTGAAAAAATAAAAGAAATATACTGGTGGACGGACCATTATCTTATCTTCGCTCTTTCTGACAAAATAAAAATAATGGAAATAGACAATAGAAACAAGATAAATATTTTTGACCTTGCAGAATTCAAAGAACCTGAAATTTTTTGGAGTAAAATAAACAGAAAGCTTTTTGTTCTTTCTGAGGGATTTTTATACATCTCCGAGAGTTTGATATTCTAAATAAAAACCGCCAAATTTCTTTGACGGTTTTTAAAATTTAAACAAATATTATCTCTTTCTCCACTGACGAGCTCTCCTGGCTCTTCTTAATCCGAATTTCTTTCTTTCTCTTTTTCGAGGATCTCTTGTAAGAAAGCCTGCTCTTCTAAGGCGTTTTCTAAATTCAGGATTAAAATCAACAAGGGCTCTTGAAATTCCATGCCTTATTGCTTCCGCTTGTCCCACAATGCCTCCTCCGCTTACTTTCGCAATAACGCCAAACTTGCTTAAAACCTTCATTTTTGTAAGAGGAGAAGCGGCTTTTTCTTCAAGTTCTGGACGAGAAAAATATTCCTTATTTTCTTTTTCATTGACCAAAAAACCCTTGCCGTCCGGAAAAATTCTAACTCTTGCCGCAGATCTTTTTCTTTTCCCGACTGCTTCAAAATATGTCTTCTTTTTTTCTTCAGTTGTTTTAACCATTGTCTTCTATTTTTAATCGTTTTATTTGTTTGGCTCTTAATTTATTTACAGGAAGCATTCCATAAACAGCCTTTCTTAAAACTTCTCCCGGATTATTTTCAAAAAGATTTTTTAAAGGAGTTTCTTTCAATCCTCCCATATAACCAGTATGACGGTAATAAATTTTCTTGTCGAATTTTTTTCCAGTAAAAACAATCCTTTTTATGTTTTTAACAACCACAAAACCCCCTATATCCTTATTTGGGGCAAATGACTCTTTTTCTTTTCCCCTAAGAAGAACGGCAATCTCTGTTGCCAATCGTCCAAGAGGTCTGTCTTTTGCGTCTATTGTATGTGTTTCCCTCTCCATTTTATTTATTCTTAATTAATTCCAAATTAGCCATTTTGGCACCATCGGATTTTCTTTGTCCAAGTTTAATAACTCTGGCATATCCACCGCTTTTTTCCTTATATCTTGGAGCAACATCTTCTATTATTTTCTTAACCACTTTTTTATCAAAACTTTCAAGTAAAATTCTGCGAGAATGCAAATCTCCTTTTTTCGCCTTTGTAATAATATTCTCAACAATAGGAAGAGCTTCTTTGGCCTTTCCTTCTGTGGTCTTTATTTTTTCACGAACAAAAAGCTCCCTTGTTAAAGATTTTAGTAAAGCTTTTCTCTGCGCTTTTTCCCTCCCAAATTTTCTTCCAACTTTTTTCTTTTTCATGCTTTCAACTCCAAGCCCAATTTTTTAAGGGCTTTCTTTATTTCTTTTAAACCTTTTTCTCCCATCCCTTCTAAAGCCATTAAATCATCTTCGCTTTTTCGAAGAATTCCTGCAATCGTCTTAATATTGCCATTACCTAAAACAGAAACTGTTCTTTGGGATATATTAAGATCGCTTATTTGCTTTTTACTAGAATCTTCTTTCTCTTCTTTTCTTTCTTCTTTTTTATCGGTTTTCTTATCTTTTTTTTCTTCCTTCTCTTTCTTTTCTTCTCCTTGAAGAGAATTCTTAATTGATGAAAAATGGTCAATTAATATTTCAGTTGCATTTAAAAAAACTTCCTTAGGTTCAACTGTACCGTCGGTTTCTATATCAAGAAAAAGGCGTTCAAAATCGGTTCTGTCTTTTACTCTCATGTTCTCCACTCTAAAGCTTATTCTTTTTACTGGAGAAAAAATCGCATCTATTGGAATAACTCCTATTTCAAGCTTCTTTTGCTCTTTTCTTTGTTCAACCATCTCATAGCCAATTCCTTTTTCAACCGTAAGCTCCATTTCAATTTCTGATTTCTTTGAAGTAAGAGTAGCTATGTGGCAATCTTTATTTATCAATTCCATTTGGCTTGAAACCTTGAAATCGGAACCTTTGGCTTTCTTTTCCCCTTTTACGCTAAGAATAGCTTTCTGTGGCTCATCCGTATGCAATTTAAACCTCATTTGCTTTATATTCATTATTATGGAAATAACATCCTCAAGAACCCCTGGAATCGTTGAAAATTCATGCTGAACCCCTTTTATCTTTACCTTCGTAACGGCTGCTCCCTGCAAAGAAGACATAAGAACTCTTCTTAAAGTGTTCCCAATTGTTGTCCCATAGCCAGGATAAAGGCCATCCACCTCAAGATGAACTAAATTCTTTTTTTCCTCAATAAGGGTTGATTTTAAAGGTAGTGGTATCATATTTTTTTATAAAAGCTTGTTTAAAAATTTATTTAAATTTTGAGCTTTTAAGAAGTATTTATATATTAAATCAATTTATCTTGAATAAAACTCAAAAATGCTGGCAATTTCGGCAGGAATGGCGGATTCTTCAAGAAACGCATCCCTAATTATTTCTGCTTCTTTTTTTACAGAATCATACTTAATCCATGAAGGAACTTCATCTTCTTTTATGTTTTCTTTAAAAATAGCTTTTTTTGTTGAACCAGGCCTAATACTTACCTTGTCCCCTTTTCTTGTTTCATAAGAAGGAATATCAACTCTTTTCCCATTGACCCAAAAATGACCATGAGTAACCATTTGGCGCGCACTGGCACGAGAAGAAGCAAATCCAATACGGAAAATTACATTATCAAGGCGGTGCTCAAGTTTTTTAATCAAAGCCAAACTCATATCCTCTACCTTTCCTCTTTTTTGGAGAATATCTTTGACATAATTTCCAAATTGCTTTTCGCTAAGATAATACCAGTTTTTCAATTTTTGTTTTTCAGCTAGCTCTTTTCCATATTCAGAAACGTTTTTTCTTACTTTCTTGGCTTTTACTCCCGGACTATAAGGTCTTTTAACCATCGCGCATTTAGCCGAAAGACACCTGTCTCCCCTTAAGAAAAGTTTTGTTCCAGCTCTTCTGCAAATCTTACATTTTGATTTATCTACTACCATAAATGGCTTTTTATATTAATTATTAAGGTTTTCTTGGTTTTTTAGGCCTGCATCCGTTATGAGGAACAGGAGTGACATCCTTTATTGAATTAACATTAATTCCCTTTCCAATCAAGGCCCTTATTGCTGATTCTCTTCCTGATCCAATTCCTTTTACAAAAATATCCACTTTTTCAATTCCAAGCTTTTGAATGGTAAAAAAAAGCGATTCTGCGACTTTTGAAGCAGCAAAAGGCGTTGCTTTTTTAGTCCCTTTAAACCCGACAGAACCGGCGCTCACCCAGGACAAAGCATTACCTTTTGCATCTGAAAGGGTCATTATCGTATTGTTGTAAGTAGAAGAAATATAGATCTTGCCCTCTGCAAGAATTCTTTTTGGCGATTTTGTCTCTTTCTTTAATCCGCCTTCTATTTTATCCTTCTCGTCCAAAAGCTCTTTATCGGTTTTTTTAATAATTCTCTTTTTTCCCATAATTTGTTTGCAATAAAATACTCAAAATCTCTATTTTGGAGCAGGAGGTGGCTTCCTTCCTGAGCCGACTGTTCTGCGGACATTCCCTCTTACGGTCCTTGTATTTGTTTTCGTCCTTTGTCCTCTTACCGGCAACCTTTTACTGTGGCGAATTCCTTTATAGCAGTTAATATCCTTGAGCCGTTTGATATTGAGCATAATTTCTCTTCTCAATTCTCCTTCAATCTTATACTCTTTTTCTATGATTTCTTTCAATTTGTTTATTTCGTCCGGCTTCAAATCTGCAGCTTTCTTATCAGGGCTAATTTTAGCTTTTTCTAATATTTTTTTGCTCAAAACCAAACCAACTCCATATATGTAAGTAAGAGCAATTAATATTTTTTTATTTTCCGGTATGTTTATCCCTGCTATTCTAGGCATTATTTTTTATCTATTATTCTTAATATTATCCCTGTCTTTGTTTGTGTTTTGCAATTTTGCAAAAAACATAAATGCGTCCTTTTCTTCGGACGATTTTACAATCTTTGCAAATTTTCTTGACTGAAGACCTGATTTTCATTTTTTAATTATTAGATCTGTTGCTTAATAATTTTTCTAAAGCAATTCTGCAATTTAAAAGAAAACGGAATAAAAATCTTTGGGCATATACACCGTATATCTTTAAAAATTTTTAAAATCCGCAGTTAAAATACAAGAATTACAATGAAATATTATTAAGCAACAAATTTATAAGACTTTTTTAAAAAATAATAATCTTTTCCAACTGGAAAGATTTGATATTTTATCCTATTTCCCTCTATAAACAATTCTTCCCTTTTTATCGTCATAAGGAGTTGTTTCTACTTGAACCTTGTCTCCGGGTAGTATCCTTATTCTGTAAATTCTCATTTTCCCAGCTAAATGAGCAATTACCTCCCCTCCGTCTTCCAGTTCAACCCTGAAACTTGCGTTAGGCAATGCCTCAAGAACAACACCGTTTTTACGAAGAATGTTTTTACTTTGATCTTTCATTTATGCGAGTAATTTAGCAAAATTTATCTTTTTTGTCAAACTGATTTAAGAGAAAAAGCATTTTTCTCCTAAATTAAATATTTATTTTTATTTCAACCTTTTCCTTTTGAGAAGGAGCCTTGCTTCTCAATAAGGGCCAAGAATTTATCTGGATCCTCTCTATCTGGGGAATACTTGCAAGGTTGGTTTTTATTGTCTCTCTCTCTTTTCCTAAAACAAAATTATCAATTTCAATCATTGAAACTTCAGAGTAAATTTCCGCGCTATAGGTGACATTTAAAGCAATTCTTCCACTTTCGTCAACTTCAAGAAACTGATAGCTTATTTCCATGCTTTCTCTTTTTATTTTTTGCCCTTCAAGTATATTTCTAGTAATAAAATCCTCCGCCAAAACCTCCATATCTGCCTTTTTAAAACCGGGAAATTTCAATTCCATTTCAAGTTCATAATCAAAATTAGAAACAATATCCCCCGCCTCTGCAAATATCTCTTCTTTCAGAATATTTTTTTCAGAAATGATATTTTCTCCCTGGAGAACAAATCCTTCTTTCTCCGCTGCGCTTAAAGCAGACACATAGGCGCTCTTTAAAACTCCTTCGTGTAAAAGATTTTTTGCCGTTTCAATATCTTCCTTTAGAACAACGGACGCCTCTCCTTGAAATCCTCCTTTCATCGGTTCAAAAGATTTTCCGTAAAAATCAATATATTTTGCCGTTCCGGCAAAGCCCGGTATTGAAAAGGTAGCAGGTCCGATATTATAATCTTCTCCGGCTTCTGCCGCCTTTACTTCTATATCAACATATCCGGGCTCAAGCTTGCCTCCGGAATACTTTCCCCCGGGAATAACCTCCCTTTTTAAAGATCTGAAAAGCTTTCCGTCGGAAGAAACAAACCTGGTACTATCAAGAAGAGATTGGTCTTCCGTTGAATGATTGTTATAGACACGTATTATTCCCGTTGCGCTTTCCTGAACGGTTGCCTTTCCTGAAGAGGGAAAATTTTGAATTCCAGAAGCGTTTTCTATAAAAAGCTTTCCCTGAATAACCCTGTCATTAATATTTATGTAATCAATATTTGTATCTATCAAAACCGTCTCGCTAAAATCCAAGCGTTCTGTTTTAATCCAAATTTCAATTTGAGCAATAGAAAAGGAAAAATAAGCCCAAATTCCAGAAAATAAAAAAAGGAAAACAAAAAAATAAAAAATATATTTTTTGAAATCAAAATGTCTTTCTTTCTTTACTTTTTCTTCTTCAAAAACCTCTTCTTCTTTGGTGACTTTTTTCTGAACTGGAATTATATCAAATATTTTTTCAGGCATATTTTAAAAAATTAAAATTTAAAAAATTAAGAATCTGACAAAACGGCTCTTATCCTCCTTATGCCAAATCCTGCTGATTCTTCTTTTATAATCTTAAAATCTGAAAGCTCGGAAGTATTTTTAACATGCGGCCCTCCGCAAACCTCCTTTGAAAAATCTCCTATTGAATAAACTGTTACCTTTTCCCCGTATTTGTCCTTGAAATATGCAAACGCTCCGCTTTTAATTGCCTCATCATAGCTTATTTCTTCCTTCCTTACTTCTAGTTTCTCTTTTATTTTTTGATTGACAATATCCTCGACTTTCTTAATTTCCTCCTTTGTCATTTTCAAAGAATGAGAAAAATCAAAACGAAGACGCTCCTTGGTAATATCAGAGCCCATTTGCTTTACGTTTTTCCCCAAAACCTCATAAAGAGCTCTATGGAGAAGATGAGTGGCTGTATGATATTTAACTGCCCTATAATCATCCCTGTCTCCGACTCCTCCAAATTTCTTTTCTGCTCCAGCTCTTGAAATTTCTTGGTGATCTTTAAATTGCTCTTTAAAGGCATCTTCAACTTCTTTTTTAAAAATAATTTTGACATTAAAATTTTTAAATTCTTCCAATGATTGTTCAATAGGAAAGCCAAAGCTTTGGTAAAGGAAAAATAATTTCCTACCTAATTCCTTGCATTTTTTAATCGGATCATCTGAATCTTTAATTTCTCCGATTGACAAATTTGCCTCCGGAACCGTTTTTTCATCATCAAACCATTCAATAATTTTATGAAGTTCTTTTAATCCGCTTTCCAATGTTTTTTCAAATTTTTCCCCTTCTTCCTTAATGACATTTAAAACATTAGATTTACTTTTTTCCGTTTCAGGATAAAATCCTTTATAGTTTTCAATGACTTCTTTCGCAAGTAAAGACAAAAAATTTTTAGGCATATCGATTATTTTTCCAAACCTTATAGCTCTTCTTATTATTCTTCTTAAAATATACCCTCTTTCTATATTGCTTGGAAGAACCCCATCGGTTATGAGAAAAACAGCTCCTCTTACATGGTCGGATATGACTCGAAAAAAGATTTTGTTCTCTTTATACTTTTTTAAAGAAAGTTCTTCAATTTTCCTTATCAGAGGCATAAAAAGATCCGTTTCGTATGCCGACTCTTTTTTTGTAAGAAGAGAAATTAATCTTTCAAAACCAATTCCTGTATCAACATTTCTTTGAGGAAGTTTTGTATAAGAACCATCTTCATTCTTATTATACTCCATAAAAACCAAATTCCAAAGCTCTACGAATCTTCTACAATCATCGCACCCGACAGAACAAGACGGTTTTTTACATCCAAATTCCTCTCCTCTATCATAGTGGATTTCAGAGCTAGGGCCGCATGGCCCAACTTTTGACGTTGGCCCCCAAAAATTATCTTTCCATCCGAATTCCAAAATCCTTTCTTCCGGAATTCCTTTTTTTTGCCATATTAAAGATGATTCTTCATCTTTGGGAATCCCCTGTTCTCCTTTAAAAATAGTTATCCAAATTCTGTCCTTATCAAGAAAAAGCCGGTCTACAAAAAAGCGGAAAGCCAGATCAATGGCTCCCTCTTTAAAATACCCTTTATCTTTGTCTTCCCCTATTGACCAATTACCAAGCATTTCAAAAAAAGTGTGGTGAGTATCATCTCCTACTTCTTCAATATCTGGAGTCCTGAAACATTTTTGAACGGAGGCAAGATGGCGCGATTTAAAATCGGAAAGAATATCTTTTTCTCCGGAAAGATAAGGAACAAACTGCTGCATCCCCGCAGAAGTCAAAAGAACGGTTTTATCTTCCGGAATTAAAGAGCTGGAAGCAACTATTTTATGCCCGTTTTCCTCAAAAAAACTCAAAAAATCTTCTCTTAATTTAAGCGAATCCATAATAGAGATATTTTAACTTAAAATTTCCTAAAAATCAAATTTTAAACTAAAGCGCTAATCTGCCATTTTTTCAATTTCTCCAGGATTTAAAGAAGCTTTTCCGACAAGAAGTCCGTCAAATCCAATTTCTAAATAATCTTTTGCATTTTTTCCATTTACGCTTCCTCCGTAGATAATTTTAGTATCAAAAAGATTTGAAATAAATAACCGAATTTCAGAAGCAATTTTTAAACTGCAAGAATTACCTGTTCCTATCGCCCAAACTGGCTCATAAGCGATAATTGCCTTTTTAACGCTTACTCCTTTAAGAGATGACATTATCTGTTTTTTTATAACGCTTTTAGTTTTCCCGTTTTCTTTTTCTTTTAGTGTTTCACCGACACACAAAACGGGAATCATCTTGTTTTCTAAAACAGCTTTTATCTTCCTTTTTATAACATCATCTTTTTCATTAAAATACCGCCTTCTTTCCGAATGGCCGACAATAACATATTTGCATCCAAAATCTTTAAGCATAGAAGCGGAAACTTCTCCAGTATAAGGTCCATCTTCATAGAAGCAATTTTGGGCGCCAAGAGAAAGACCTTTTAGAAAAGGAATATGAACAAAAGAAGGGCAAACGACAATTTCTGTTTTTTTCGCCTTTAAAGACGTTTTTTTTATCAATTCAAAAATCCTTTTGCTTTCAGTTAAACTTTTCGGATTGCATTTGAAATTAGCGATGATTATTTTTTTCATTGTTCTCTTAAATATTTTGCCGCTTTTTCCGGCTTTACAACAAGTATTTCCATTCTTGTTCCTATTTCAAAACCGGCAAAAGTTGAAGTTCTGGGCAATATTGTCCAGTGATAATGGTAATAATCATGTTTTTTTCCATCACAAGGAGCACTATGAAGATAAAAATTATAATCCGGATCTCCAAGTCCTTTTTTAATTTTCTTCATTACTGAAGAAAACGCTTCTGATAAAAAAGTTATTTCTTTTTCGCTTATCTTTTCAAAATAAGGACGATGTTTTTTAGGGGTAATAATAATCTGGAAAGCGGACTTTGAAGCAAAAGGGCAAAGAGCTATAAATTCTTTGTTTTCAAAAACAACTCTTTCTTTTTCTTTTCTCTCCCAGTCGCTCATTTTACAATATATGCACTTGTTTGTTTTTTTGAAATATTTTTCAGAATTTGAAAGAGCCCCCAAAAGGTCAACATCAATAAGCGGGGTTGTTATTATTTGAGAATGAGGATGGTTAACCGAAGCGCCAGCTTTTTCTCCTTGATTATGGAAAATGGAAATATGATTAACGTGTTTTTGTTTTTTCAAAAATAAATACCTTTTTCTGTAAGCATTAAAAACTTCCTTTACTTCATTAACTTTAAAATCAGCCATATGCCTGCTGTGGCTTTTTGTTATTACAACTTCATGAAACCCCACCGCATCCATTTTTTCATAAATTCCCCCTTCTATTCTTTCATTTAATTTTAAAGAAGGAACAACAGCTGGAAATTTATTAGGTATGACAGCAAGAGTCCACTTTTTAGAGCCAAAAGGAACTTCTTTCCCTTTATATGTCATTAAAACAGGCTGTTCCTGGTTTGCAAGAGTGCGAAAAGGACAATTCTTGTCTTGAAGGGGTTTTTTCTTTTTTTTCTTTTTAAAAGATTCCGGCCTTTTTGCCCTGCCGGAAGCAACAACAACCCAGTTTTTAGAAACTAAGTCAAACCTAAGCTCCGAAGGAGGTTTTTTGTTTTCTTCCATATTTGTTTGTAATTAAATTCCATCTTATTAAAATCAAATCAAGTCCCATTTTAAACATTGCGCTTTTTTTTACCTTACTTTCAATATCATTAATCCAAACTACAGGAATTTCTTTTATCCCGTAACCAAGTTTTTTGCCTATTATCAAAATCTCAGGGTCAAAAGCCCATCTGTTTATTTTACACAAAGGCAATATATTTTCAGCTGCCTGTTTGCTTAAGACCTTAAAACCGCACTGAGTATCCCAAACGCCCCAAAGCCCGATAAGAAATTGAACCATTAGATTAAAAACTTTCCCGACAAAGCGCCTTGAAAAAGGCTGAGGATTTTTAATAAGAGATCCTTTTATCGCTCTTGAACCGATTATAATATGATTGTTTTTAAAAAAGGGAATGAATTTTTCAATTTCTTCAATGGGAGTTGAATTATCCGCGTCCGCAAAAAGACGCCAATCTCCTTTTGCAGATAAAAGTCCCTGCCTGACAACAAAACCTTTTCCGTTGTTTTTTTTATTATTAATAAAAACAAGATTCTTTATCTCTTTTTTCATTTTAGAAACAATTTCTGCCGTTTCGTCTTTTGAACCGTCGTTTACTACCACTATCTCATATTCATAGTCCTTGTTCTTAAAATAAAAATCAAAATCCCGCAAAG
Source organism: Candidatus Paceibacterota bacterium (assembly GCA_028697015.1). Lineage (NCBI taxonomy): Bacteria > Bacillati > Minisyncoccota > Minisyncoccota bacterium. The sequence continues at coordinate 88,257 of JAQVFW010000001.1, read as the reverse complement.
TTTTAATAATGCGGTTTTTTTCATTATAGGCGGGAATGATAATTGACAAATACATTCCTATATTATAACCAAATTATAGTTCCGTTGCAACTTTAGCTCCGTCTTTTGTAATAATTATCGTGTGTTCAAAGTGAGCCGAAATAGAGCCATCTTTTGTTTTATAGGTACACATATCCTTACCTAAAACTATTTCAGAAGAACCAAGAGAAGCCATCGGTTCAAGGCATAAAATCATACCTTCTTCGATTTTCATTCCTTTATGCCTTTTCCCAAAATTAAGAACGTCCGGAGGTTCATGAACTTCCTTCCCAATCCCATGGCCGCAAAGATTTTCAATAACCTTAAAACCCTGACTTGTAATGCATCTTTCAATTGTATTGCCAATGTCTCCTAGAGTATTTCCTATTCTTGCTTTTTTTATTCCTCTCTTTAAAGCCTTCTTTGTTGTCTTGATAAGGCGCAAAACGTCAAAAGGAACCTCATTTAAAAAAACGGTAGTTGCCATATCGTTATGGAATCCTTTATAAAAAAAACCCAAATCAAGAGAAACAACATCTCCTTCTTTTATTTTTTTCCCGAAAGGAATTCCATGAACAATTTCCTCATTCAAGGAAAGGCAAAGAGCAGCGGGAAAACCATTATAATTTTTAAAAGAAGGGATACCTTTATTTTTTAAAATTAATTCTTCAGCAAGATTATTCAAATGGTCTCCGGAAACGCCAACAATAACTTCTTTTTTTAAACGATCCATTATGCCTGCTAAAATTTTTCCTCCTTCCTCTATTGCTTCTATTTCTTCTTTTGTTTTAATTAGAGCCATTTGCAAAAATCAGATATTCTTAATTTCTATTAGTATTTTTCTGGCTTTGTTTGTTTTTTCCCAGGTAAATTCTTTTTCTTTTCTGCCAAAATGGCCGTAACATGATGTTTTTCTGTATATCGGCCTTAAAAGATTAAGTTGTTTTATAATCATCCCCGGAGAAAGGTCAAAAACTTTTGGAATAATTTTAGTTATTTTTTCTTCGGTCAAATTCGGAAATTTTTTAAAGTTGATGGAATCAAAAGTGTTAACATTTAAAGAAAGAGGAGATGTTCCTCCAATAGTATAGGCAATTTGAATTTCACATCTTTCACAAATTCCGGAAGCAACGATATTCTTGGCAATATATCGGGCCATATAAGCTCCGGATCTGTCCACTTTTGTCGGGTCTTTTCCTGAAAAAGCCCCTCCTCCGACATTAGCCATTCCTCCATAAGTATCGACTATAATTTTTCTTCCGGTTGCTCCACAATCTGCAACAGGCCCTCCAATAACAAAACGGCCAGTCGTATTGATATGGTAAGAAGTTTTTGAAGTAAGATATTTCCCGCACACCGGCTTTATCACTTTGTTTATTATTTCTTTTCTTAATTTTGAAGAGTTAACATTAGGGTCATGTTGGGCGCCAATTACTACGGCCTGTACAAATTTTGGCTTCATATTCTCATAATAAACGGTAACTTGACTTTTTCCGTCCGGTCTTAAAAAAGGAAGAATTTTCTTTTTTCTCACTTCTGCAAGGCGTTTTGAAAGCTTATGACTTAATATAATCGGCAAAGGCATAAGTTCTGAGGTTTCTCTGCAAGCAAATCCTGTCTGCATTCCCTGATCTCCCGCTCCCTGCTTTTTATCTGCTGTTTTTTTAACTCCCATTGCAATGTCCTTCGATTGCTCGTTAATGGCATTGAAAATGGCAAAAGTGCGGTAATCAAAACCATACTCGGGCTTATCATAACCAATATCGTGCACAACATCCCTTACAATATTATTAACATTGACAAAGGCCTTTGTTGTAACCTCTCCCCCGACAAGAACATAACCCATTCCGACCGCAACTTCGCAGGCAACTCTTGAATATTTGTCTTTTTTAAGCAAAGAATCCAAAACGGCATCGGAAATTTGGTCGGCAACTTTATCTGGATGACCTTCGGTTACAGATTCGGAAGTGAATAAGAAATTTTTCATTTTTTAATCAATTAGCAAACTCTCCTAATTTTTTTATTATCTCTTCAAAAATATCAACAGGAGAACCGCTTCCGTCAATTGACTTAACTTCAATTCCTTGTTTTTTCATATCTTCCACGACTGGAAAAGTTCTTGATTCATATTCTTTAAGGCGTATTTTTATCGTTTCAACATCGTCTAATCCTTCCCGCTTCATAAGTTTTGAACCGTCAAGGGGACATTTTTTCAGGTCTTTTGTTTCTTCCGTATAAATAATAGGATGCCTCATTAAAGAGCATATCCTTCTTTTTGAATTTCTTTTTATTGTTTCTTCCGGAGTTATATTGACAAGAACAGTTTTAATATTTTTTTCTCCATAGAGTTCTTTGAGAAAAGGAATTACCTTGGAGCTTTCATAAATAGTCCTGGGAGAGCCTGCTAGTATTATGCTCTCTCCGGCATCAAAAAGCTTCTTTATTTTTTTCTTTATTAAAAAAACAACAAAAGGCGGACTGCATAAAATTCCTTCTTCCCAAAGTTTTTTCTCTTTTAAGGTATCATACTTTTCTCCGTCGATTAAAAGAAATCTGTCATCTTCTTCATTTTTAAAGTTTTCTTCAAGAACTTTGCTTGTTTCAAGATAAAAAAAGTCCAAAGCTTCGGAAAGCAATTGGGCTTGTGTTCCTTTTCCCGCTCCAGGAGCGCCAAAAATAATTAAAACTTTCTTGTTTTTCTCCCCCATAAAAATTTTAAAACGTTTCGTACTCTCTCATTTGGAGCTGGGCATTTATTTGTTTCATTGTATCAAGAACAACGCTCACCGCGATAAGAAGAGAAGTTCCCCCTATTAAAAAATTAAAAACGCCAACCTGAGTTATCCCAGCTACAATTGAAGGCATTACCGCTATAGTTCCAAGAAAAATAGCGCCAAAAAGCAAAACTCTATTTAAAATATGCTGTATAAAATCGGCAGTCGGATCTCCTGGTCTTATCCCCGGAATAAAGCCACCCATTTTCTGAAGATTGCCGGAAATATTTTTCGGGTCGAAAGTAACGGCCGTATAGAAAAAAGTGAAAAGAACAACTAGTGTGAAATAAAGAATATTATGAATCCAAGGATCGGAAAGAAAAGAAGAAACACCAGTTGCAATTGCCCCAATCATACCTTCTTTCCCTACAAAAAAACTAGCCAGCATTCCGGGAAGAAGAACAACCGACAGAGCGAATATAATTGGTATTACTCCGGCAGGATTAACATTTAAAGGCAAATAAGTGGAAGCTCCTCCGTACATTTTCATTCCCCTGACTCTTTTTGCGTATGATATGGGAATATTCCTTCTTCCTTCGTTTACCAGAACAACCCCGGCAATAATCAAAATTGCCAGAGCAAAAAATATCAAATAAGAAGGAATCATGGCGGGGTCCCATGTAAAAACCATTTGACGTATATTCGAAGGAAAATCGGCAACTATTCCGGCAAAAATTAAAATAGAAACTCCGTTACCTATTCCTTTTTCAGATATCAATTCTCCAAGCCACATTAAAAGAACCGTTCCTGCAGTAACCGTAAGAAGAGAAACAGCAAGAGTCATTCCATCAAGAGAAGGAATAACATTTTGCCTTTGAAAAAGAGCCAGCATTCCATATCCCTGAACAAGGGCGAAAGGAACAGTAAGCATTCTTCCGTATTGGTTAAACTTCTTTCTCCCCGCTTCTCCTTCTTCTTTATAGAGCTTTTCCAGCTGGGGAATTATCATCGTCAAAAGCTGCAGTATAATAACGGCTGTAATATAAGGGCCAACCCCAAGCATCACGATAGACATTCTATCAAGAGCCCCTCCTGTAAAAACATTAAGAAGCCCGAACATCTGAAATTGTTCAAAGAAAAGTTTTAAATTTTGGGCGTCTATTCCAGGCATCGGAATACTCGCCATAACTCTGAAAAAAGCTAAAATACCCAAAATAAAGAGTATCTTTTTCCTAAGATCTTTTATCTTGTAAATTTGGATAATTTTTTGGTACCACATAATTTATTTCAATCTTTTATTGCTTGCTTTTCTCTTCCTTCACGCTTTTTGCTTTAATTTTCCCGTTTGCTTTTTCTATTTTTTCTTTTGCTGCATTCGAAAAAAGGCAGTTTTCAAAAAATAGACCCTTTTCTATCTTGCCAGTTGCTAAAATTTTTACCTTGGGCGTTCTCCCTGAAACTCTGGAAACAAGCTTTTTTGAAACTAAAATCTGAGGTGTTACTTTTTCCCCTTCATTGAATTTTTTATTCAAGACGGATAAATTCAAAACAACAATATCTTTAAAGCTCTTAAATTTATAACCTTTTAACTTAGGATACCTTTTGATAGATCCTCTTATAAGCGGCTCCATTTTTCTTCCCGCTCTTGATTTTTGGCCCTTCATCCCTCTTCCCGAATATGTTCCTCTTTTTCCTCCTCTTCCAACTCTTTTCTTTTTTTTGGCCTTATTTTTGATTTTCAGTTCGTGTATTTGCATTTTTGTTTTTCAATTTTTTCAAGGCGGAAATCGCCGCGTTTGCATTATTAATCTTGTTATTTGTCTTACCGATAATTTTAGAAGAAATATTCTTAATTCCCGCTAAATTACAAATAACCCTGACTGTTCCTCCTGCAACAACTCCTCTCCCTTTGCTTTGCGGCTTTAAAACAACCTTAGCGGCTTTAAATTTCGACTCAACCTGATGAGCAATCGTATCTTTTAAAATAGGAACCTGAATAATATTTTTTTTGGCGGCTTTTGTGGCTTTTTCAATCGCTTCTGCAACGTCCTTTCCTTTCGCAATTCCCATTCCAACAAGCCCTTGATAATTACCTACGATTACCGTGGCTCTAAAGCGAAACTTTCTTCCTCCTCCTGTCATTCTTACAACTCTTGCAAGATCAAGAAGCTTTGAATCAAAGTTATCTTTTTTTTCTGCTGGTTTTCTTGTAAAATTATTCATGTCTGATTAAAATTTTAATCCTTCTTTGCGGGCACCCTCGGCAAGCGACTTTACTCTGCCATGATATTTGTATCCGGCCCTGTCAAAAACAACTTCTTTTATTTTTTTAGACATTGCCTCTTTGGCAATAATTTCTCCCGCCTTAAAGGCCTTTTCTGTTTTTTTCCCTTTTTTTATATTTTTGTCGTTTGCAGAAACAACCGTTTTTCCTGTATTGCTATCAATAATTTGGGCATAAATATGATTGGCTGAACGGAAAACGGAAAGACGGGGCTTTTCTGTATAGCCAATAATTTTTTTGGAAACTCTTTTTTGCCTTTGTTTTCTTTTTAATTGTTTTTTAAGCATAATCGTTTAAGCGGCGCTGGCAACTTTCTTGCCGACTTTCTTTTTAACAACTTCTCCGACATATCTTATTCCTTTTCCTTTATATGGTTCAGGAGGGCGGACAGCTCTAATTTTTGCAGCGATAAGCCCAACCTTTTCTTTTTCTATCCCTTCTACCGTAATAATATTTTTATCTACTGAAAAAGAAATTCCTTCGGGTTTTTTGATTTTAACCACATGAGAAAAACCAACTTTCAAATTAATGTCTCCTCCTTCAATTTCCGCTCTGTATCCAACTCCTTCTATTTGGAGTTTTTCCTGGTAGCCGTTTAATACTCCTTCTATCATGTTTGACAGAAGCGTTCTGGTAAGACCCCAATATTTTTTAGAATTATTGTTCTCAACTTTTAAAGAAACAAAAACTTGATTTTCTTTTAATTCAATTTTCACTTCTGGACGAAAAATTCTTACAAGTTCTCCCCTCTGGCCTTTTACAGAAACTTGCAAACCGTCTATTTTAACTTCCACATTTGATGGTATTATAATTGGTTTTTTTCCTATTCTTGACATAATAATATATTTTTCAATTTTACCAGATTTCACAAATAATTTCTCCTCCAAGATTTTTTTTCTTCGCTTCTTTTCCTGTCATAAGGCCCTTGGGAGTTGAAACAACAGATATGCCGTATCCGCCTCTTACTCCTTTTATCTTATCTGAACCAGAATATATCCTTTGGCCCGGCTTTGAAATTCTTTTTAATCCAGTTATAACTGATTCTCCTTCTTTCTCGTACTTCAAATCAATTTCTATTGTTCTGCTAGTATTTCTTCCCTTTTTTTCAACTTTGGCAACAAATTTTTCTTCAAGAAGAATATTGGCGAGACGATATTTTAAATTGGAAAAAGGAATAGAAACCGTTTTTTTGGAAACGGCCTTAGCATTTCTTATTCTGCTTAGCATGTCTGCAATTGGATCTGTCATATTTTTCTTTTATTTTTAGTTTACCAGGATGACTTTTTAACTCCAGGGATTTCCCCTTTATTTGCCATTTCTCTAAAACAAATTCTGCACAAGTGGAATTTCCTTAAGTATGCTCTTTTTCTGCCACACTTAAAACATCTGTTTATTTCTCTCGTGCTAAACTTCGGCTTTTTCTTTGATTTTTCTATTTTTCCTTTTTTTGCCATTATTTCTTTATAGGGAATCCGATTAATCTTAACATTTCAATTCCCTCTTCTTTGTTTTTCGAAGTAGTCGCTATTGTCACCTCCATTCCAAAAATACTTTTTGTTTTTTCCGGAAGAATTTCCGGGAAAATAATATGTTCGCGTATTCCTATCGTAAGATTCCCGCTTTTATCAAAAGATTCTTTTTTTATTCCGGCAAAATCTCTCATTCGCGGAAGAGAAATGCTAATAAAGCGGTCTACGAAATCATACATCTTTTTCTTTCTTAAAACAACTGCCGCTCCAACTGGCGTTCCTTTTCTAAGCTTGAAAGCAGCAACCGATTTTTTTGCATTGGCAAGATACGGCCTCTGGCCTGAAATCAATCCCAGATCTTCCAAAACCGCTTCTTCTATTTTCTTTTGTTCAGTAGAAGCTTTCCCGGATGCTATCTTTCCAAATCCAACGTTTAAAACCACCTTTTCCATTTTAGGAACAGAAAACTTATTTTTATACCCGAACTTTTCCATCATCGCCGGTATAACTTTCTTTTCATATTTTTCTTTTAATCGTGACATAGAATCGTTGAACTCCTTTATATACTTTGTTTACATTTTTTGCAAATTCTTTGCTTTTTACCTTCATTTTCATTTTTTCCAATTCGAGCAGCCTTTCCGCATTTTGGACAAATAATTTTAACGTTGGAAATGGAAATGGGAGAAGGCATCTCTATTATTTCTCCCTTTTTTCCCGACGTTTTCGGCCTCATTCTTTTTTTCTTTAAATTAATTCCCTCAACAAGCGCTCTTGCTTCTTTCAGAAGAACTTTCATTATTTTTCCTTTCTTTCCTTTGTCTTTGCCTGTTATAACAAGAACTTGGTCTCCTTTTTTTAACTTTGTTCCTGTAATATTTTTTTTGGTTTTTTTAATCATATGTAATTTTTGATAAAATCACAGAACTTCTTTTGCCAAGCTTGATATTTTATCAAAACCTTTTTCTTTTATCTCTCTAGAGATAGGACCTAAAATTCTTCCTCCTTTCGGCTCTTTTCCTGCTCCAAGAATAACAACCGCATTATCGCTAAAACTAATATATGTTCCATCAGGACGCTTAAAATGCTTTTTTTGCCTTACAATCACCGCTTTTACAACATCATGTTTTTTCACCGGTTTTCTTGGTTCCGCTTCTTTCACCGCCGCAACAATAATATCTCCCAAAAAAGCATATCTTCTTCGCGTTCCTCCTAAAACCTTAATACACTGGACAATTTTTGCTCCAGAATTATCAGCTACCTTTAACATTGTTCTTGGCTGAATCATAATTTAAAACTCAAGTTATATTTTCTTTAAAACTTTCCATCTCTTATTTTTTGATATCGGACGGCATTCTTCTATTACAACGCTTTCCCCTATTTTATATTGATTCTCGGGATCATCGGCTTGATATTTTTTATGGACTTTGTATCTTTTCTTGTATTTAGGATGTTCTTTCACGCTCAAAACTTTAACTACCACCGTTTTATCCATATTGCTAGAAACAATCTCTCCTGTTAATTTTCTTTTTGGCATATTTTTATATTTGTTTTTGGCAAAGAGCCGTAAGCGCCCTTGCAATGTCTTTTTTAATCTCTTTAATCTCTGAAGTATTCTTTACCTTTCTTAAGGGAAGATCAAATTTAAGACGGGATAACTTTGCCTTTTTTTCAGCAATAAAAACCTCAATGTCTTTATTTTCTTTTTTTATAATTTCAGAAATTTTCATATTTATCTTTACAAATTAAAAAACCTATCTCTTAACAAACTTTGTTTTAATGGGAAGTTTGTCCGCTGCTTTTTTAAAAGCGCTCCTTGCGTCTTCTTCTTTTATCCCCTCAACTTCAAATATCATTCTTCCTGGTCTTATAGGAAAAACATAATGATCAACAGCTCCTTTTCCTCCGCCCATAGGAACCTCTGTTCCTTTCTTTGTTACCGGCTTGTCGGGAAATACCCTAATCCACATTTTTCCTCCTTTTCTCAAATATCTTATTATAGCCCTTCTTGCGGCTTCAAGCTGGCGGGATGAAATCCATTTGGTTCCAAGAGATTTAAGTCCGTAACTACCAAAAGAAACCTCCGTTCCGCGGGTCGCTATTCCTTTTGATCTTCCTTTGAAGCTCTTTCTATGTTTAACTTTTCTTGGTATTAATACGGCCATAATTTTTTATTCATCAAATTTGTCTCCTTTATAGAGCCAAAATTTTATTCCCACTATTCCAAAAGTTGTAAAAGCCTCCGCCTTTGCATAGTCAATATCTGCTCTTATTGTTTGCAAAGGCAACCGTCCGGAAGAAAGCCATTCTCTTCTTGCAATATCCGCTCCGTTAAGCCGTCCTGAAAGCTCCACTTTTACTCCTTTTATCTCTTTATTTACTGTCGTTTTTTGAATAGCCTGCTTCATCACTTTTCTGTATGGCATTCTTTTCTCTATTTGCTGGGCAACCCATGTGGCAGTTGAAGCGGCAGAAGTCCAAGGATTTTTAATTTCTCTTATTTCAATCCTTATTTCTTTTTTTTCTTTGCCTGTATTTTTAATAATTTTACGCTCTATCTCTTTTTTGAGAAGATCCACTCCTTCTCCGCCACGGCCAATGATAAGGCCCGGGCGTGGAGTTGTGATTATAATATTCAATTTATTTAAAGATCGCTCTATTTCAATTTTTTCAACACCAATTTTATTAAGTTTCTTTTTTAAGAAATCCCTTACTTTAAAATCTTCTTCAAGCAACAAACCGGGGGTTTTATGATACCACCTTGAATCCCAGTCCGCGTTTTCTCTGATTCTATATGCTTTTGGATGAACTTTATGCGCCATAATTTTACAATCTTACTTACATTGATTTTCTTCTAAACATTTTTTTTGTTTCTGATTTTCCCCTTGCATTAATATTTTCCTTTCTTTCCCATTTTTTTCTTTCTTTTTTAAGAACACTAACTTGCTCTTTTCCTTCTTTTATTTCTTCTTTCTTTTTTTTGTTTTTCACTTTTTTAATTTTTCCTTCTATCGGTTCAAGAATAACCGTAATATGCGATGTTTTTTTAAAAATCGGATAGGCTTGTCCTCTTGCTCTTGGCATCCATCTTTTGAATTTTGGCCCTTCGTCAACTGTTATCTTTGAAATATAAAGGGTTTCGGGAACTATTTCGAAATTATTTTTAGCATTGCTTTCTGCCGATTTCAAAAGTTTTTCAAGAGGATGCGCCGGTTTTTTTATCGTAAACCTGAGAATATCTTTCGCTTCAACAAGACCCTTTCCCCTGATAATATCTGCCACCATTCTAACTTTCCTTGGCGAAATCCTTATATAATTTGCTTCTGCTTTTATAATCATTTTTTCTATTTTATTTCTTTCCCTTCTTTTCCACTTCTCTTTGAATCTTTCCTCCATGCCTTACAAATTTCTTAGTTGGAGAAAATTCACCAAGTTTATGGCCAATCATCTCTTCCTTAATTTGAACTTGGATAAACTGCTTTCCGTTATAAACATCAAAAGAGTATCCCACCATTTCCGGAGTGATTGTACAGCTTCTTGCCCATGTTTTGATTGCTTTCTCTCCCGGCTTGCTTTTTTTAATCTTTTCCAAAACACTTTCGGCTATATATGGACCTTTTTTTAAACTTCTTGTCATAAAATATTTTTCCTTAAATTACCAGATTAAATCACTTATAAGCGGTCTAATTTGGTAATTCAAGGTACTACAATAATTGAAATAATGCAAATAATTGTTAATTTTTCTTCTTCCTTCTTTGAAGAATATACTTATCGCTTTGTTTTTTCCCTCTTGTCTTTACTCCAAGAGCGTGTTTTCCGGTAGGCGTTTTAGGATATTTCATTCCGATTGAAGTTCTTCCTTCTCCCCCTCCATGAGGATGGTCAACCGGATTCATAGCAGAACCTCTGACAGTTGGTCTTATTCTTCTTCTCCTTGAGTTTCCCGCCTTTTTTATATCAACATAACGCCATTCGGGATGCGAAACTTCTCCCACAGTTACGTAACATTCCTTTAAAATTTTTCTAATCTCTCCTGAGGGCATTTGAACTATTGAATATTTTCCTTCTGTTCCTGAAACTTTAGCAGAAACACCCGCAGATCTTACAATCTGGGCTCCTTTTCCGGGCTGAAGTTCAATATTATAAACGGGAGTTCCAACCGGAACATTCTCTATTTTTAAACGATTTCCCGGTTTAACCTGCGCATTTTCAGAGCAAATAATCTTATCTCCGACTTTTATTTTAAAAGGGGCTATGCTGTAGCGCTTTTCTCCATCTTTATATAAAAGAAGCATGATATAGGCCGTTCTGTATGGATCATATTCTATTGAAATAACCTCTGCAGGAATATCTATCTTTTGCTGTTTAAAATCAACAATCCTATACAATCGTTTTGCTCCCCCTCCTTTGTGCCTAACCGTAATTCTTCCGGAACTGCCACGCCCTGCTTTGTTCTTTAAGAATTTAAGCAGTTTTTTCTCCGGCTTTTTTTTAGTTAATACGGTTTTCATTATATTTTTTATTCTTAAGACAAATCAATTTTCTTGCTTCCTTCAAGCGCAACCATCGCTTTTTTATATCCTTTTTTAAAACCCTTATGCCCCCCAAGGCGTTTTCTTTTTCTTCTTACATTAATAATGTTTACGCTTTCAACCTTTACGTTATATTCTTTCTCCACTTGTTTTTTAATCTCAATCTTATTGGCTTCTTTTGGAACCTTAAAAATATATTTGTTGTTCTTTTCAAGAAGAGCAGCTTTCTCAGTAAAATAAGGAGCGCTAAGAACATTCTTTACTATCGGATTTTTTTTAATATCCTCTTTTTTTTCTTCTTTTACAGAAGACAAAGAAGACACCGCTTTCTTTTTTTCAAGAGACACGGCCGCTGATTTTTTCTTTTTATCCTCCTTTTTGAAAATATTAAGTATGGCCATATTATTTCACTGAATTTTTCTTTATATTCTTGATTCCGTCTTTAGTTAAAATCAAATCCTTAAAAGAAAGCAAATCTAAAACATTAAGGTCTAAAATCGGCATAATAAGTACGCCGGGAATATTTCTGCAAGCCCTGAAAACAGTTTCATTGTTTGATAAAGGAGCGACAATAACAGATTTTTCTATCTTTAGATTCTTTAGCACTTTTGCCATTTCTTTTGTTTTCGGAACAATGGAATCAAAACTGTCTATAATATAAAGAGACCTGTTCTTTGCTTTGCTTGATAAAACCATATACAAGGCCTTCTTTTTCGTTTTTTTATTAATCTTTTTTTTATAATTTCTCTCGTCTGTAGGTCCAAAAGTTACTCCTCCTCCTTTCCATATGGGAGAACGACTTGAACCATGACGAGCTCTTCCCGTGCCTTTTTGCCTCCATGGTTTTTTTCCTCCTCCTCTTGCTTCTGCCCTATCTTTTGTGTCTGCAGTATTCTGCCTTCTGTTTGAAGACTGCAAAACCATTACCTGATGGACTAAATCATCGTTCATTTCAACTTCAAAAATATCCTCTGGAAGAAGAACAGAATCTGTTTCTTTTCCTTCTATGTTGTAAACTGGATATTTCATACCTTAATAAGTGAAAGAATAGTTCCCGGTCTCCCTGGAACGGCTCCTCTTAATAATATTAAATTGTTTTCTGCATCAACTGCTTCTATTTTTAACTTTTTAACTGTTGTTTTTTCAAAACCCAATCGTCCAGGCATTTTTCTTCCTTTAACAACTCTCTGGGGAAATCTTCCTCCGGTTGAACCCATGGCTCTTTGCGTATGCTTTGTTCCATGAGTTGCCGGTTTCATTGTAAAGTTCCATCTTTTTACTACTCCCGTATATCCTTTTCCTTTTGAAAATCCTGAAACATCTACTTTGTCTCCTTTATTGAAAACGGAAACATCTATCTTATCTCCTATTTTCAATTCATTATCGCTTTTAAATTCTTTAATATGCTTAAATTCTTTTCCTTTTGCCGTCTTTTTGATTTTATTCTTTTTTTCTATTTTTAAAAAACCGACAGCAACAGCATCATAATTGTCCTTTCCTTCTTTCTTTTTAATTTGGAGCACAAAAACAGGACCTGCTTCCACAACAGTTACGGGAACTACTTTTCCGCTTTCGTCAAAAATCTGTGACATTTTTATTTTTTTTCCTAATATGAAGCTCATTGTTTTGATGCTTTTAATCAATCTTTACCCTTTAACTAAAAACCAAGGCACCGGCCTTAGGTTTTAAAAACTAGTAAGTAGTGCGATCTTTATGTCTTTATTTCAATATCAACGCCTGCCGGCAAAGTAAGGTCTGTTAAGGCATCCATTGTTTCGGGATTAAAATCGAAAATATCAATTAATCTTTTATGGACCCTAGTTTCAAATTGTTCCCTGCTATCCTTATGAACGAATGAAGACCTATTTACGGTATACTTACTAATTTCAGTTGGTAAGGGAACCGGACCTACCACTTTTCCTCCATGACGAAGAGTCGTGTCTATTATTTGCTTGGCGCAAGTATCAATTACTTTATAATCATACGCTCGAAGCTTTATCCTTAATCGTTGTTTTGTTTTTTCTTTTGCTTCAACCATTTTATAATAAAGAACATGGCCCCAAAAGCTTGATTGGGGCCTGTTTTTTTACTTAATAATCTTTGTAACAACTCCGGCGCCAACTGTTCTTCCCCCTTCTCTGATTGCAAATCTTTGCTGTTCTTCAAGGGCTACTGGAACTATTAATTTTACTTTCAAATTGACAGTATCTCCCGGCATAACCATTTCTGTTCCTTCTGGAAGAATCGCTTCTCCCGTTACATCGGTTGTTCTAATGTAAAACTGAGGTTTATACCCTGCAAAAAAGGGTGTATGCCTTCCTCCTTCTTCTTTGGTTAAAATATATACTTCAGTTTCAAACTCGGTATGAGGAGTAACTGATCCTGTTTTTGAAAGCACCTGTCCGCGTTCAATATCTTCCTTCTTAAGACCTCGAAGAAGAATACCAACGTTATCTCCTGCTCTTCCTTCATCAAGTATCTTATTAAACATCTCAACGCTTACGGCAACCGTTTTTTGAGTCGGGCGCATCCCAACAATTTCTATTTCTTCGTTTTGCTTGACAATTCCTCTTTCAATTCTTCCTGTCGCAACTGTTCCTCTTCCTTCTATTGAAAACACATCTTCAATAGCCATCAAAAAAGGTTTATCGGTATCTCTTTTTGGTTCCTTAATATAGTCGTCTAAAGCGCTGATAAGCTCCAATACCGGTTTTGCTGCCTCGTCTTCAGCAGAACCAGCTTCAAGTGCTTTTAAAGCAGACCCTCTTATAATCGGAGTTTCATCACCAGGATACTCATGTTTGTTCAAAAGCTCCCTTATTTCTGATTCAATAAGGTCAATCATCTCCGGATCGTCTACCATGTCGCATTTATTCAAGAAAACGACAAAAGAAGGCAATCCTACTTGCTTTGCAAGAAGAATATGCTCTCTTGTTTGAGGCATAGGACCGTCTGTTGCAGAGACAACTAGTATTGCTCCGTCCATCTGAGCTGCTCCCGTAATCATGTTTTTAATGTAATCGGCATGTCCAGGGCAGTCAATATGGGCATAATGCCTCTTTTCCGATTCATATTCGACATGCGCTACAGCGACAGTTATACCTCTCTCCTTTTCTTCAGGAGCGGCATCAATCTCGTTAACGCCCTTTTTTGTAACTTTCAAACCCTTCTTGTCCAAAACATTAAGAATTGCGGCAGTAAGGGTTGTTTTCCCATGGTCAACATGGCCAATAGTACCGACATTGACATGGGGCTTGGAACGTTCAAATTTTTCTTTTTCTGCCATAATATTTTATAGAGCGCAAAGTATAAAGGATTTTATAAGAAAAGGTTTCCTATGAAAATTCTTTCCTTGCGTCTGATTAAATTTTTAGTGACTTTATTTTACTGAAATTAAAATAAAAGTCAAATATTTTTTCTCTTTTACTTAATTATTTATCATTATTTTCTTCCTCCTTTAATAATCTCTTCCGCTATGCTTTGAGGAACCTCCGCATAATAATCGAATTCCATGGAGAAATTTCCTCTTCCTTCGGTTATCGACCTGAGCCCCGTGGCATAGCCGAACATTTCAGATAGCGGAACTCTGGCATGTACTATTTTCATATTTAAACGATCTTCCGTTTCTTCAATTCTTCCTCTGCGCGAAGAAAGATCTCCTATAACATCTCCAAAGAAATCCGTTGGAATAATAACTTCTATTTTCATTATAGGTTCAAGTAAAACAGGATTTGCCTTTTTGGACGCTTCTTGGAAAGCCATTGAGGCAGCAATTTTAAATGCATTTTCAGAAGAATCGACATCATGGAAAGATCCGTCATAGAGAGTAGCTTCAATGTCAACTGCCGGATAGCCAGCAAGAATTCCTCTGTCTACTGCTTCCCTTAATCCTTTTTCCACAGCCGGAATAAATTCTCTAGGTATTATTCCTCCTCTTATTTCGTCAACAAAAACAAATCCTTTTCCTCTTTCAAGCGGTTTAATTCTAATTTTAACGTGTCCATACTGTCCTCTTCCTCCTGATTGCTTGATATATTTTCCTTCCGCCTCGCTCTGAGATTTGATTGTTTCTTTATAGGCAACCTGGGGTTTTGAAACGGCACAATCAACGTTAAATTCTCTTCTCATCCTATCAACGATAATATCAAGATGAAGCTCTCCCATTCCTGAAATAAGAGTGTCTCCTGTTTCTTGATCGCTTTTTATCTTAAATGTAGGATCCTCGTCAGAAAGACGCTTTAAGGCCATTCCCATCTTTTCCTGATCGGCCTTGGTTTTCGGCTCTATTCTTATTGAAATAACAGGATCCGGAAAAACAATATTTTCAAGAAGAATCGGATCGCTTTCGTCACATATAGTGTCGCCTGTTCTTGTATTTTTTAGTCCTACTGCAGCGGCTATGTCTCCTGCGAAAACTTCTTTAACCTCTTCTCTTTCCGCAGAATGCATTCTAAGAATTCTTCCAAGCCGTTCTTTGCTTCCTGTTGCAGAGTTTAAAACGTAAGAACCGGATTCCAGGGTGCCTGAATAAACTCGAAAGAAAGACAAAGTTCCGACATAAGGGTCGGTAGCAACTTTAAAAACCAATGCAGAAAACTTTTCAGAGTCATCTGCTTTTCTTGATAATTTCTCTCCCGTTTGAGGATCTTCTCCTTCGACAGGAGGCAAATCAATTGGATTTGGAAGATAATCGCAAACAGCATCAAGTAATAATTGAACTCCTTTATTTTTTAAAGCCGAACCGCAAAAAACAGGAACAAGCCGAGAAGAAAGAACAGCTTTTCTTAATATTTTTTTCAGTTCTTCCGGTAAAATATCTTCTCCTGAAAGATATTTCTCCAAGATTGCTTCGTCTTCAGCAACTATTTTTTCAACCATTTTTTCTCTCCATGGTTTTGCTAAATTTGCAATATCCTCCTGAAGATCCTCTTTTTTTATCATTTGTTCAAAATCCCCTTCAAAAAAAACCGCCTTCATTTCTATAAGGTCAACTATTCCCTTTAATTCTTCCTCCTTTCCTATTGGCAATTGAACAGCAACAGCATTAGGAGTAAGTTTCTGATATATTGAATTTAGAGCATTTTCAAAAGAAGCACCTGTTCTGTCAAGTTTGTTTATAAAACAAATTCTGGGCACTTTAAACTTGTCTGCCTGCCTCCATACAGTTTCCGATTGCGGTTCCACCCCGGCTACTCCGTCAAAAACAACAACCGCTCCGTCAAGAACTCTCAAAGAACGCTGAACTTCAGCGGTAAAATCGATATGCCCAGGAGTATCAATAAGATTGATTCTATATTCATTTTCTTTTTTCTTTTCAAGATAGGTAGGAGTCCAAAAGCAAGTAGTTGCAGCGGAAGTTATCGTAATCCCTCTTTCTCTTTCCTGTTCCATCCAGTCCATTATAGCGGCTCCGTCGTGAACCTCGCCTATTTTATGGGAAATTCCGGTGTAAAACAAAACACGCTCGGAAACGGTTGTCTTTCCGGCGTCAATGTGGGCGATAATGCCTATGTCTCTGTATTTTCCTATTTGATACTGCCTCATATAATTAAAATATTAGAATATTTAGATATAGTAAAAGAACTTACCATGCAAAATGAGCAAAAGCCCTGTTTGCCTCAGCCATTTTATGGGTATCTGTTTTCTTTTTCGCCGCCCATCCCGTATTATTTGAAGCGTCAATAATTTCAAGAGCAAGAGCTTCTTTCATCGGCTTACCTTTTCTACTTTTTGCTCCGTTTATAATCCATCTGAAAGCCAATGCTATTTTCCTGTCGCTTTTAACCTCAACAGGAACTTGATAAGTGGCACCCCCTACTCTTTTTGACTTTACTTCAAGGATTGGAGAAACGTTATCAATAGCAAGAATAAAAATATCAAGCGGCTCTTTTTTGGTTTTTTCTTTGATAATATCAAAAGAACCATAAACAATTTTTCTTGCAATAGTTTTTTTCCCCATCCTCATTATCTGATTAATTAATTTTGAAACTTCAACACTATCGTAAAGAGAATCAGGATTTATTTGTCTTTTTTTTATTTTTCCCATTTTTCAATATTTTACTTTTTGGCTCTTTTTGCCCCGTATTTGCTTCTTCCTTGTTTTCTCTTTTCAACTCCTCCCGCATCAAGAACCCCTCTTACGACATGGTATCTTACTCCAGGAAGATCTTTTACCTTCCCTCCTCTTATAACAACAATGGAGTGTTCTTGAAGGTTATGCCCTTCTCCGGGGATAAAGGCAGTCACTTCCATTCCGTTTGTAAGACGAACTCTTGCTACTTTGCGCAAAGCGGAATTCGGCTTTCTCGGGGTAGCTGTAAACACCTTAAGGCAAACTCCTTTTTTAAAAGGAGAAGAATATTTTTTGGGCCTATTTTTTAAAGAATTAAAACCAAAAGTAAGGGCTTGCATTGTAACCTTTTTTTTCGTTTTCTTTCTTCCTTTTTTTACCAGTTGGTTTATTGTTGACATAAAATAGCGCTGAAAATTAAAACAAAAAGCGTATAACGCTCAAGTAGTTAAAAATGTAGCAGAAAATAAAAATAATGTCAAATTAAAAACTAGCTTTTCTTTGCCAATTAGTTAATAAATAAAAATTAAGGGAATCTATTTTTACAAATCATAAAAAAACTCTCTCTTTTAAAGAGATGCGAATAAAAATCAATTTTTTATTCTCTCGTATTTTCTATTTTTTCCTCTTTTACAGATTTTTCCGTTTCATGTTCTTCAAGAGTCATTAGCGTTGTATAAATCCAAAACAGAATTCCTCCGTATGCAATAAGAGAAAAAATAAGAATGATAGCAACTCCTATCTTTGTTGGCACTTCATAATATAGAATTTTTTTAAGCATATTTTATTCTTAAAAAATTACTAAACCAACACTTGAATTAACCAAAAAAAGAATCACCCAAGAAGATAGATTATTTGAGAAAAAGAAATTCCCGAAATAAGTTCAAAAATAAAAGCAATAAAAGAAAAAATAGGCCCGAGCAGAAAGAAAATTAGAAAGAGAAGAATAAAAAGGCCGTACTGGCTTAGAAAAATTTTGACATGCTCCATTGAGAGAGGAAGAAAGGTAAAAAGAATATGAGAACCGTCAAGAGGAGGAATGGGAATTAAATTAAAAATTCCAAGAACCAAATTAATATAGACAATGATTCCGAATATAAAAAGAAGATTGGGAGAAAGAGGCAAAAAGCGCATAGAAAGACCAAAAACAAGAGCTAAGGAAAAATTAGAAAAAGGGCCTGCGGCAGAAACTTTTGCGCTGCCATATTTTTGATCTTTAAAATTGTAAGGGTTAATCGGAACCGGTTTCGCCCATCCAAAAATAACTCCGCTCTGAAATAAAACAAGAAGCAAAGGGATAACAACAGAACCGATAGGATCAATATGCTTTATCGGATTTAATGTAAGACGCCCCGCATATTTTGCCGTCGGATCTCCCATATAATTTGCCATTGCTCCATGGGCAACTTCATGGATAATTACAGAAAGTATTAAAATGACAATAATAAATATCGTTTCCATTAAAATATTATATCAGAACTTGAAAATTTATCAAATATAGGTTATTGTTGAAGCGATAATTAAATTGCTTTCTTTTAAGAAAAAATAAAGGATAAAAAAATATGAAAACATGTTCAATATGCAATAAGGGCTCGGTAATGGTCCAGAAGCTGGTAAAACTTCGTGGAAAATATAATCCAACGATTAAGAAAAGAAAAAAACCAAACCTTCAATGGGTAAAGCTTCCTTCGGGTGAAAGAGTTCTTGCTTGTACTAAATGTATTAAATCTGTAGGAAAAGGAAAATAAATTTCAGCTTGTGTTAATTTATTTTATTTAAAAACGGGGCGTAGTGTAACGGTAGCACGAGTCCATGGGGTGGATTTAGTTCGAGTTCGAATCTCGGCGCCCCGAAAAAATAAAATTTAAATTTAAAAAATATGCCTATTTGGATACTATATGCGCTTTTAGCAGCGGTCTTTGCAGCTCTAGTTGCAATTTTCGGGAAAATAGGAATTGCGGGAATTGATCCCACTCTTGCAACAACAGTAAGAGCAATAATTATGGCAACATTTCTTGCCATTGTGACATTGTTATCGGGAAAATGGCAGACAGTTTCAACAATAAGCGGGAAACTTCTTTTTTTCATCGCCCTTTCAGGAATTGCCGGAGCCCTCTCGTGGCTCTTTTATTTCGTAGCGCTAAAATACGGACCGGCATCGGGAGTAGCCGCTCTTGATAGGTTGAGCGTGGTTTTCGTCGTTGTTTTTGCCGCTCTCTTTTTAGCCGAAGCTTTGACTTTAAAAGTAGCAATAGGCGCCATTCTTATAACAATAGGAGCGCTTTTTATGGTTTTTTAATTCTTTTTTACAGTTTTGTTTTCCTCAGCCGCAAGGAATTAAGAACTACCGAAAACGAAGAAAAAGCCATAGCCCCGGCGGCAATAATGGGGCCTATCATCGTAGCTAAAATTCCAAAAGCAGCTATAGGAATCGCTATTGCATTATATACATAAGCCCAAAAAAGATTCTGGCGAATTGTTTTAAATGTCATTCGACTTAATTTTATAGAATTAATCAAAGCGTTTAATTCTCCTCCTACAAGAGTAATCTCTCCCGCTTCAATTGCGATATCGGTTCCGGTACCAATAGCTATTCCCACATCTGCCTGAGTCAAGGCCGGAGCGTCGTTTATTCCGTCGCCAACCATGGCAACTTTTACCTTTCCTTCTTCTTGCAGCTTTTTTATTACATCAACTTTTTCACTAGGCAAGACCTCTGCTATAACCTCGTCAATGCCAATTTCTTTCGAAATAGCGCTTGCTGTTTTTTTATTGTCACCGGTTAACATAACAAGTTTATATCCCATATTATGAAGCTCTTTAATTGCTTCTTTGGTCTCTTTTTTCAAAGTATCAGCCACGGCAATTATTCCCAAAACTTTTTTATCATCTGCAACAAACATGGCCGTTTTCCCTTGTTCTTCTAGTTTTGAGGCAATTTCTTCAATGGAAGAAAAAGAAATATTATTCTCTTGCAATAGCATTCTTCTGCCAACTAAAATTCTCCTTCCGTTTACAAGTGCTTCAACTCCTTTGCCAAAAACCGCCTTAAAATTTTCCGTTCTTAGCAATTCAATATTTTTTTCCTTTGCTTTTTTCACAATCGCCCTGGCTAAAGGATGCTCAGAATTATTTTCCACAGAAGACGCAATTTGTAAAATATCAGAAATATTATTTCCGTTAATTTCAATAATATCAGTTACATCCGGCTGTCCCTTTGTAAGGGTTCCCGTCTTATCAAGAACAATCACTTTTGTTTTTCCCATCAGCTCAATCGCTTCTCCTCTTCTAAATAAAATTCCTTGCTTTGCCCCTCTTCCAATGCCAACAGTTAAAGCGGTAGGCGTAGCAAGGCCAAGAGCGCAAGGACAAGCGATAATAAGAACGGTAATACTTGCAACAATTGCCACATACCAATTGCCAACAAAAAGCCAAGACAAAACGGTAAAAATTGCAATTAAAAGAATTGCTGGAACAAAATAGGAAGTAACCTTGTCTGCAAATTCTTGAATAGGAATGCGGCTCCCTTGAGCCTCTTCAACCAATTTTACAACTTGGGCAAAAAAAGTGTCTTTTCCAACCTTAACTGCTTCCGCTTTTAATATCCCTTCCTGGTTAAGAGTAGAACCAATAACCTGCGATCCGGGTGTTTTTTCAACCGGCAATGATTCCCCCGTTGCCATTGACTCGTCAACAGAAGAAAGCCCTTCAATTACCTTGCCGTCAGTCGGAATTTTTTCCCCGGGCCTGATAATCATAACATCTCCCAATTTCAATTCTTCAACAGGTATTTCTTTCTCTTCTCCGTTTATTAATATTCTTGCTGTTTTGGCTTCAAGGTTTAAAAGTTCTCTTAGGGCCTCCGATGTCTTTCCTCTTGCTTTTTCTTCCAAATACCTTCCCAAAAGCTGGAAAGCCATAATGAAAGCGGCTATTTCAAAGAAAACAGGAACATCAATAAAAAAAGCAGCCACTCCGAAAAGAAAAGCTGCGGAAGTTCCCAGGGAAATAAGAACATCCATGTTGGCATAAAATTTCCTGGCTGCCTTGAAAGCGGAAACATGGGCTCTCCATCCTAAAATATACACGACAATAAAAGAAAGAACCGCCTCAATAAAAAGCTGGCCGGGAAACATTTTGCCGGAATACATCAAAATCATTGTAAACATCAAGGGAATACTTAAAACAAGAGCAAGGATTGCTCTTATTTTTGTATTTTTAACTCGTCTTCTCTCTTCTATTTCAACTTCGCTTGTCTCTTTCTCCTTAAAAACATTATACCCTTCTTTTTCTATAGCTTTTTCAATATCTGCAAGGGAATTTTCATTTGGGAAAAAAGTGAATTTTACTTTTTCATTGGCAAAATCAATTTCAGGATTTTTAACCCCTTTAAATCCCCCTAAAACCTTTTTAATTATTCCTGCACAATGAGGGCTATCCATTCCAACAACCTTTAAAACGATATTTTCTTTATTTCCATCTTCTTCTGAAAAAAAACCATAACCCAAATCCTCCGTTCTTTTCTTTAATTCCTCAGTTGAAAAATCATTTCCTTCAACAAAAAGTTTTCCACCGTTAAAATCCACCCTCGAAGAAGAAACTCCAGAAACTTTTTTGACTTCCTTTTCAATGTTTGAAGCGCAAGAGGCGCAATGCATTCCCGATATTTTAAATGTTTTTTTATTCATATAAATTATTTTTAACGATTTTAGGATTTAAAAAATTACGGTTTAAAAAATATACTTTGAGTACTTTAATATAAAATTGCCAAAAAATCGTTCTTTTATGCCACATTAAAAAAAGAATTTTTAGATATAAAACCACTTATCCATTTTGGTAATCTCTGCATTCTTCCAATTCTTTTTTAATAAAAAACTTTTTTACTGTTCTAAGGCAGGCAGAATAATAAGCAAAGCAATGATTAGAATTATCAGAAGAAAAATGGCATATGTCTGCGCGTATTTCGGATTATACATAATTTTAATTTGTTAAAAAAAGCATAAAACTGGTGTTCTTTTCGGCTTTTAAAGAATGTTTTGCGTTTTTTTCAATTGAAATAAATACTCCCGGGATCATTTTAATTTCTTCTTTTCCAAGAAAAAATATTCCTTCTCCTTCAAGCACATAAACAAAAGCTTCTTTGGAAGAGGTATGCTCTGATATTTCCGTTCTCTCTGCCATGCAAAATAGAGTAATATCCGCCTTTTCTTTTTTATATATCACCTTACTTAGAATTCCTCCCTTTGAGTATTCTATTTGTTTTTTAATATCAATATTCATTCTTTTTTTTAATTAAGATATCATTAATTCAAAATTTTCTCTATTTTTTCTTTTTCTGCAATAAGGCAAACATCATCGGATAAAGATTGTTCAGTATTGCCGATAACGTCAATCACTCCTGAAACCATTCCCATAGAACAAGAAAAAACGTATCTTCCCGGCTTTTCCACAATAAATTCTTTTATCGCCGTTCCTCCTCTTACAAGATCAATTGTCCCTTCAAATAAATCTTTAGAAATAATAGCATTAGTGCATCCACTCATACCCTCGTCTGTAATCTCCCATCTGACCGGAACTCCCGCTTTCACTATAAAATAAT
Organism: Candidatus Paceibacterota bacterium; assembly: GCA_028697015.1. Taxonomy (NCBI): domain Bacteria; kingdom Bacillati; phylum Minisyncoccota; species Minisyncoccota bacterium. Next base: position 65,574 of record JAQVFW010000001.1, on the reverse strand, counting down.
TCGGCTTATACTTAAAGCTCGAAACACTCATTTTTAGAACCTGCTCTTTTTCCGAAAAATTCATCTCTTCTTTTTTTTCCCATACTGATATTTTAAAACTATTAATATTAGGCATTCCCCAAATTACAAGCTGGGAATTAATGTTATAAAAAGCGAAAAACAAAACCAATATTCCGGCTATTTTTGAAAACTTCAATGATAATTGCGGATTTTGATAAAACTTTATGCTTGAAAATCCAAGCATCAAAAGAGCCGGAACCGTTCCAAGAGCGAAAAAAAACATAATTAAGAATCCCTGCAATGCGCTTCCAGATATCAAGGCAAGTCCCTGGGCCGTAATCGTAAATCCGCAAGGAAGAAAAAAAGTAGAAGCGCCCAAAAAACAGGCATGGCTTTTTACAGAACTCCTTTCACTGGTTGTAAATTTTCTAAAAAATCCTCCTTTTTTAAATTTCAAGAAGTCGGGAAATTCAAATCCCAGCATCTTTAAAGAGAAAAAAATCATCAGCAGTGAAACGATAAAAACTAAAAAAGAAGTAAAACCAAGAGATATATTAAATACATTTCCAAGCCCTCCGAGAACCGCTCCGAATAATCCATAAGACACCAATCTGCCAAAATTGAATAATACATAGGGCTGAAGTTTTTTAGAAAAAGAATTTGTTTTTGAATAGGCCTTATTCCATTGTTTGGAAAGAGACAATATCAGCCCTCCGATAAGAGCCATGCAACTTGAAACGCTAGCCACAATTCCTAGAAAAAAAACCATAAAAAGGGAATACTGTGAAGAAAAATCGGCCATTTCCATAATACCTGTTTTTTGCAAGAAAAAAAACAGAGCAATAATAACAAAAGCTACAAGAACGGCTCCTAAAAAGCTTTCCCTTTTTTCACTTTTTTCAAATGGAAGATCAGACAAAAAATAGTTATTTTCTTTTAGAATATCGTTTAGCTCTTCTTTTTTCGGTTTTTCCCCTTCGTATTTTATAAAAACCTTTCCTTCTTTTTCTGTAGCATTTGCAAAGTTAACTCCTTTAAACTTCAAAAGCTCCTTCTCAATAAAAATTTCGCAAGAAGGACAATGCATTCCCTTTATAAAATAAACTGCTTCTTTTTCTTTTTTGCTTTTTTCCATTGTTTTTAATAAATTTCCCAGCGGAAAACTCTCATAAATTCGTCTTTAATTATAACACTTAGTTCTTTGGCGTCAATTTCAAGAGGAGGAAAAACAAGAACACCGGAAATATGATGCCCGGAAATAGAAGGTCCTTGCCATTCTAACGGCTTATGCCATTTTCCATTTTCGTATTCTAAAATAGACACTTCCATTAAATCAAACTCAGGAAAGTCAAAATGGGTATCTATTTTAATATTGAATTCAAGCGGCTTATTGGATTCAAAAGACAAAGGAGTTACTTCAAATAATATATCTCCCTGAGAATCAGTTTTCCCCGGAAAAAATTGCTTTTCTGATTTTTTTGCGCTAGAAATTCCGCTTGCAGTAAAATCCAAATTAAAACTCAAAGGACCAACCCAGAAAAAGCCAAGAAAAAGAACAATAAGAGAAAGAGAAAGGGAAATTCTTCTTGTCCTAATTGTGCTATATGAAGCCATTTTTGCCAAAACACCTCCTGCAAGATTATGCTTTTCTATAATTCCAAGCATTATGGCAATTCCCATAAAATTGGAAATAATTCCCAAAAGCATAAACCATAACTGATATTCTGTAAAAAACAAAGTCATGCCAGAAATGCCTATTAAAGGAAGAATGTCCGCCAAATGGTGAAGACAGCAAGCAACCATTGAACCGGCGGAAATACCGCAAGAAGCAGAAAGGGTTTTTTTGGATGCCGTTTTCTGTTTTTCCCTGACAAAAGAAAAAAGACCAACCTGTATTCCAAAACCAATAATTAAAATTGAAATCCAATAGCGAAATAAAGAAAATTGAGAGAAAGCATGAGAGGATGATTCAAAGAAAGAAAGGATTAAAATATAAAAAGCAAAAAGCAACAGCGAAGCCAGAAAACCAATAATGACGAATTTTTTATTTTTTAGCATATTTTGTTATTTCTAAATTACAGGTCTTATATTTTCTGCACCAATCTTCACATTTTTTGGCCATTTTTTTCTCTTCATATTTAAACCCGTACTGAGGGCATTTATATAATATTTTATGTTCTTCTTTTTTCATTATTAAAACCAATTATTAATCCAATAATTATTTTCTATGTATAAAAAAATAATAACCGATAATACTAAAAATACAATCAACGAGAAACGATTTTTCGCCCTGCTTTTTAAAAAGAAAATTAAATATAATTTATTTATTTTCTTTGCAAAATTTATTATGAAGCCAAGCAATAAGATAGGCGCCGATATACGTGTAAATTACCGCTTGGAGAAGACCCGCTAAAAATCCGCCAAAAGTTATCCCCATGTCTCCTGCAAACTTTTCAACATTGACCAAGTGCATAAGCCAGCCAAAAAGACGAAGCGAAAAATCGGGCCATAAAGCAACGAAAGCAGCACAAAGAATGTAAACTAGTCCCATTACCCCGCTTGTGGCCAAAGCAAATCCTTTTTTATTAATTTGGCAATAATAACTATTGTCCATTATATAAAATAGTTAAAATATTTTTATTTCGGCCTTTACAAATTCTAAAGAAAAAAAATAAACAAACCCATTTTGAAAAACTACAATAAATCCTTTTTCTTCTCTTCAAATTCTTTTTTATCTATTTCCCCCTTTGCATACCGCTCCTTTAAAACCTCAAGCGGAGATTTTTTATTATTATCATTTTTTGGCTGTTCTGAAATCCATCTTAGAAGAGCTATAATTACTACAACTATAAAGACCCACCAAAGAACCATAAAAAACCAGCCGAAAGCACCGAAAAAACCATATTGAAAATTCATCATATTATTTTTAAATTTTAATGACAACAATCGCCTTTCGATTGCATCTTTATTATTTCCTTTTTATATTCCTCTATGCAATTATCAGAGCAAAATTTCTTACCGGAAAAGACAGGATAATCTTTTCCTTTTTTAAGTTCCATTTTGCAAATAAGGCATTTTTTCTTAAAAAAATTAAACATAAGAATATTTTTTAATAAACCATATATTCCGAAGATGCTCCTTCGTTAAGGCCATAAATGGTCCATTTTCCCGCCTTAAAACCAGGCATTCCAGGAGAGCCGGAGGGCATTCCAGGAAGAGCAATTCCGCTAAGAAGCGGCTTTTCTAAAAGCAATTTCTCTATTATGAAAGTCGGGATATGGCCTTCAACAAAATAATCTCCAACAATAGAAGTATGGCAGGACTCCATTTCCGTAGGAATCTGATATTGCTCTTTTATTGAAAGCATATCTCTTGTTTGTCTTGCATCAACTTCAAATCCGCTTTTTTTAAGATAAGATAAATATTCCGCGCAACAACCGCAGGTCTGAGAATAATAAACCGTTATTTTTTCTTTCTTTGCGTTATTCTCATTTTCCTCACTGGAAGAAAAGTTTGAAAAGAAAGAAAAACCAACAACAACTAGAACCGCAAACAATATTAAAGAAACAATCTTTGTCGTTCTTTGTTTCTTTTTTGAAAGAACAGCCATTTCCTTTCTTTGCTCTTTTGAAATATATTCTTCTTTTTCCATGTTTGTATTTTTTATATTTTTATTTTTTTTCTTTATAATTTTCGTTCGATCTTTTTTCCAACATTTCTATCGTTTTATCGGAAATGCTACAAAGAAGGCATTCTTCTTTTTTATTCTTCTCCTTTTCTTTTTTTATCTCTTTATCTTTGTTCATATGTTTATAGAATAAATATCAATATTCCAATTCCCAAAAGAAGTACCAGTAAGCCCATAATTAATCCTTCTGTTCTTTCGTTTTTTTGTCTGAAGCGGGCAATTTTGGACAATGTAAGCGGGTTTGCCGCAAAAAGAAGAAGGATAAAAAGAGGCAATACGAACATAAAGTTGTAAAGCAAAAGGTATAGGAGGCCGCTTAAATATGTTGTTTTTGAAGCAAGAAGAGCGGTAATTGCGGCGTAAATTCCTCCTGAACAGGGAATAGAACAAAGACCAACCAGAAAAGCGGCAATTATAATTCCCGACAATGTAGCTTTCTCTAATTTTGTCTTGATTTTCTCGCTTGAAAATTTAGGCATTCTCAAATGGAAGGGTAAATTTGGAAAGAAATATTCTTTCAAATGGATTAAACCCAAAAATATAAGCAGCCATGCGCCAAATTTGGCAAAAAAATGATGCTGTCCGAAAAAAGTAATTCCCGAAAGAAGACCAACACCAACAGCAAGATAAGTAAGAAAAATAACGAAAATGTAAACCAGACCCAAGAAGAAAATATTTCTAAAGGCCTTCTGCATGGTCAGTAAAAAAGCTATAAAGAAAATAAGTATAGCAATAGCGCAAGGATGGATTCCATCAAGAAAACCGGTAGTCATAACTATCGGAATCATCGTAAAAGGACTGCTGATATCAATACTTTGAAACATTATTTTGAATATTTAAGTTATTTAACGTTTGCGTATATCATCGCTTCAATCTGAGGATTAAAAGGATCATTGCTTCTGATATAAATTATTCTTTCCTGCTTTCCTCTCCCATGGGCGCCCATTGCTCCGGTATCATAAGAAATAGAAAGAATTACTTCTTCTCCCGGGTTAATTTCCTTCTTTAAAATCTCAGCAACAGTACAAAGGCAAGAAGTAGAAACCCTTCTTATTTCCAAAATCTCATCTCCGGAATTTTTTACAATAAAATCATAACTAACAACTTCTCCAAAATTAAGGTCCTTAAAATCATGTATTTTGGGAGAAATTTCAATCTTAGGGCCATTCTCGCTACTTGATTTTGAAACAGCGTTAAAATAGCCATATATGGCAACTCCAAAAGAAATAAAAACAAAAAGAATAAGAAGCTTAATTTTCAAGTTCATTTTTTAAAAAGGATTAGCATCCTCCAACCATTCCAGTACCCCCTCCCCCTTCAGATGGAGCTGAAGGAGGGGTTGTATTCTCAAAATTTTCTATATCAAGCCCTTCTGGAAAAAAGAACCTTCCGTCTTTTGTCATATAAGAGGAAAATGGACTTCCTTGAACCGATAAATTAATTTTATAAAGTCCCGATTCTTCTGAAATATCGGAAACAGAAGCCGATACTTGGCCTTGAAGCATTTTTTTATTTATAAAGTCATCAGCAATTTTTAACGCTTCATCCTGAGAAATAAACCCTCTTCCCTGTGAGGGTCCGGAAAAAAGAACTATTCCGGAAATAACAAGAGAAACAGCAATAACCGTAATTGGAAATATATTATTTTTAATTGTGTTATTCATTTTTTATTATTTTTTTATTTTTTTATAATTACTTAACATCCTCCAACCATTGATCCTCCGCTTCCGGCGGCAACTCCTCTTTCAATTCCTCTATTTTCATTAGTGGTTAAATTAATATAATCTATTTCCATGCCTTTTTCCTTCATAGCCGAAGCTTTTCGGACATGGATCTCCGGGAAGAAAAGAACTTTCCACTTGCCAACCTCAGAAAGAATTTCCTCATCTGTCATGGTTGTGTTCAAAATAAGGTATTTTGCTATTCCTCTCATTGCATAGCTATGAGCGCATCCGCAAGCCGCAGATCCGTTTTCAAATATTACCGCTTTTGCTCCGCAACAAAATTCACAGGATATTCCCCCATGTTGATTATATAATATATCAATATACCTATTTAAATTACTTCCTGAAAGTTCAGTACTTCTGTCTATTTTGGCCATTACCTCAATTGTTGCATCTGCTTGCCTTGGATTATTAACAGAAACATCGTCATAACTTATTGAAAGAGCGTTTCCATAAACAGCGGGAACTCCGGTCGGTATTATTTCAAGTAGCGCTTCATTTATTACAGCGCCCCCACTTGATTGCTGTTCTATGTTTGGAGTTTGATTTTCCTGCGATAAAACAGATTTTTCTACTTTCTCAACATTAGAAGGAGAATAGGAAATAACCCCCTTGTTAAAAGAAATAAAAAGAGTAAAAGCAATAACTAAAAACATGGATATATAAATCCATTTTTGCACTGTTTTTTCTTTTTCTCTGTTTTCTTGGCTTTCTATTTGATTATTTTCTTCATTCATATTTTTAAAAAATTAATTAATTTTATCTATTAAACATTACTATGACCTTTAAAATTTCTTCAATCATTTCCTGCTTTTTCTTTTCGTTTTTCGCTTCCATTGCAACCTTAAAGCAGGTATTAAGATGATTTTCCATAAGCATTTTATTGGCTGATTTTAAAAGGCCTATAACAGCCAAATTCTGCTGCATAATATCAATGCAGTATTGATCTTTTTCAAACATCTTAATTATTTTTGCCGTTAAACTTTCCGCTTTTTTAATGTTAATTAATGTCTTTTTCTTTTGGTTTGTCATAATATTTTATTTATACCTGTACCATAGGTATAGGTATAATAACAAATCAAAAAAAATTGTCAAATCTTTTTATATAAAAACTAATCCGGTAAAAATTCTATTATGCGCGCATAGGCGTTCAAGCTATGAGCAACAGAATCGCTTCTAACATGTCTGTACTCCTTACTCCAATAGACAGACCCAATAATATCTTTAATTTGCGTATTTTCTTTTGAATAAGTATGTCCAATAATCCAATCTATTACGTCTGTTACGGAATCTTTATATATTGAACAACTGTCTCCTTTTTCTTTAAGACAAAACCTGTAAACTTCCGTTAAAACTTCAGCTATCCATCCGTTTCCGCTTGATGAATAAGCTGTTTTATAACGTCCGAAATCAGATGGATTTTTTTCACTTTTTATCTGGTCTTCCAATATTTTTCCGCTGTGCCTGAAAATTATCTCTTTATAATAGTTGTCAAAAGAGATGTTGTAAAAATCCATCAAAGACATAACAACCCAAGAATTTGATATTGAATTTACCGTTCTGTAATCATCTACTATAAATTCTCCATTTGCCTTTTCTATTTTATCTGCAAAACGATCTGCTATCTTTTTTGCCCCTTCATAATATCTTTCATCCTTTGTTATTTTATACAATCTTGAAAACGCCGATAGAACCTGACCCTGATAAAGAAACGACTCTTTTGAGCCAAAAAGCCATTTTCCATTTTCATATCTTACGTAGGGCCTTACTGTGCCATTTTCATTTTGCATTGTTAAAAGCCAGTTTCCGGAAAGTACTGCCGAATTCAAATATTTTTCTTCTTTTGTGTATTCGTAAAGGCGCAAAAGAGTGAAAATCGTTTTTGAGTTTGTCCCAACAACATATCTTAATTCTCTTCCTTGATTATCGACATAAAAATAATCTGTAAATTTTTCCCCCTTGCTGTTTATGGTTTTTTTCTTTATTTTACTGCCAAAATCAAGGTTCTTTTCGTCAAAAAAATAAGAATAAACAAATGATCCATAGCGCTTGTCTTCTTTGTCTAAATTTTGCATTCTCAAAAGAAAATCTCCCCAGCTTGAAAGCTTTTCCAGTGTTTTTTTGTCTTTATCAAATTCGTGAATAAAAAGAAAACTGTAAACAATTGAAGCAGAATAAGTAGTATGAAGACGATCTTCGGTTTTTTCTTCCTCAAAAGGAAGATAATATTTATAAAAGCCGTTTTCTTCTTCATTTTCTATTTGCAATAAAAATTCCTTGCCTTGCTTAATTTTTTCTTCAATAAAACTCTTAGTTATTTCATATTCTCCTACCGCTGGGCTTTCAAAATTAACTTTAAAATTATTAAAGTATATCCAGAAAAAAAGGGTAAAAAAAACAACTATAAAAACAGAAATTATTATTTTATTTTTTGAAAAATTTGGCATAATAATTAAATAATTTTGGCTATAAAGTTGTTAACCACCGGATATATATTAAATATTTTATTATCATGAAGCGGCAAAATTCTTATATTTTCATTTTCCTTCACCCATGAAATAAAATCTCTATTTTTCTTTATATTATAATAAGTGCCTATTGGATTACCGTCGCAATTGTCGATTAAATAACATTCGTCCCCCGTAATAACATATTCTATATTATTATGCTTAAAAAGAACAATAGAAGATCCAATTGTATGTCCTCCTATTTTTTTAATTTCGAAAAAATTATACAAATTGTAATAATCATCAAATAAAACTAATTTATCGTTATTCTCAAAAAAATTCAAAAGTTTTTTATCTTTTGAATTTTTTTTGAAATGCTCTAATTCTTCTCTTTGAATATATATTTTAGCATTCTTAAATTTGTCAGCATTGCCTATGTGGTCAAAGTGACTATGAGTTAAAATTAGATCTGTTACTTTGTCAGAATTAATATTTAAAAAAGAGAGTAAATAAAGCGGATCCTTATAATCTATTGCTAACGATTCTACAAGCGCTTCATTATTAAATCCCGTATCTATTAGTATAATTTTGTTTTTATATTTAATAACATAAAACATCCAGGAAAAAGGTAAGGGTTTTCCAAACTTATCTTCATAATAAATATTTTTTGAATGATAAAAGGAATCACCGTATTTTATTCCATAAACTTCTATTTTTTTATTGTTTAAAAAAAATAAAACAACACTAAATGTAAACAAAAAAATTAAAAGCAACAAATAAAATATTTTCTTATATTTTTTCTTTAACATGTAGTTCTAGTATTGAAAGAATAATGGTCGCCAAAACATAACAAAGAATACCTATTATAATTACCGAAAAATAACCAATTTTTATGCCAAGATACAAAGTAAGAGGAACTGCAAAACAAGAGACAACAGCATCAATTGCGTAAAAATAATAAACTTTTTCTTTCGATTCTATTTTCTTGATAAAATTCAATCCTTTAGGAAAATAAAATCCCATTAAAAATCCAGTAGCTAAAACAAAAGATACACTTAAAAAATTTATAAGAGAAGAATGAATATTAAAAAAATAAAATGAATTAGGAAGAATAGCAGCAATTAAAGACGTTGATATTAGAAATATTATAATATTTTTTAAATTAAATTTTTCTGAAAAATATCCTCCAATGCCAGAAAATAATAGCAAAAAGCCCAAAACAAATATAAACGACAAAGATGGTGATATAAAAATATTTTGATAGACTTGGAATAAAATTATTTGAATAGAGAAAAAAGCAAAAGCGACTAAAATATGGTACATATTTAATGCCATGTTTAACTTTCTTTTTTCAGATCTAATCAAAGGAATTGTAAAGATAATCCAAAGAACCAATGTAAGAATACCAATATCTTTTAGTAAGTTATTTAATTTTGGCGTTTTTAATGTTGATTGAGTTAAAAAGGGCCTATTATTCGTTACTACTGAAGAATCAAAATTTTCCTCTTGAAGAGAACTAAAATTATTTGATTCTATCATTGCAAATAAATCTAAAAATTCTTTTGAAAGCTCTTCATTTTTGTAACCATTAAAATATTGCAAGTTAAATTGATCGCGAAGATTCTGTCTTTGAATCCACGGATCAACCCATTCTTTTTTAATCGGATTTTTGAAAACAGCTATTCCTGTAAAATAAAAAAGCTTATATTTTTCAAATTTCTTATTTTCATACATCCATGACCAAATTACAAAGTGATTTGAAGGATTTTCAGCGCCTTCTTTTTTTAAAGCATGCCAAATAGTATTAATTTCTCTATATAATGCTAATTTTGATTCCAATGTTTCCGGTCTCTCTTCAATCATAAGGTATCCCTCCTCGCTCAAACTATTAAAAATATTTCTATAATTTTCAATTGTATGCAAATAATCCGGAGGCCCTTGATGAGAAATATTTCTGTAAGGATGAACATTCATCATTGTTATCATATCAAACTTTTCATTATTGGACTTTAAAAAAGAAATTCCATTTCCCAGAATTGGCGTAAAATTTAAATAAGCCCTTCCGCTTTCTTCAAAAAAATCTTCTTTCATTATTTTAATAATGCTTGGATTTATTTCAACTGAGGTTATTTTTTCCAAAGGAGTAATTTTTCTTATTGTAGGAATAATTCCCTGGGCGGCAGAACCTATGATTAAAATTTCTGGTTCTTCTTTTACCCCATACAAGAAACGAATATCAAGAGTAGGCCATTCCTTGTTTTTATTACTTGAATAGTCATCTTTTGTAGATAGTATTTTTTTATGAAAAATATCATTTGGCCACCCTTCATACGAAACAGTATACGAGCTAGAGTTAAGAGAAGTAATTTGAGTAATATCTATTCTTCCTACTAAATTATCATAGCTTTTAATTAATTCTACATTTCTGCAAAATATTTTAGCCGTTCCTTCCGGCGACTTTTCTATACCATTGCAGTTAATTAAGTTAAAAAGATTATATTTATCAAATAATACTTGATTATAAAACAAGCTTGAACCCAAAATTAAAAATAATAATAAAATAAAAATTATTATTTTTTCATACTTTAGTTTTTGGAAAGAAATATCAATTAAGGCAACCAGAGGAATAATAAGCAAAATCAAAAAAAATATTGATTCAGAAAAAAGAAAAAAATAAAGAAAAAAAACAAAAAACACCCCAAATAATCCGCCCACCATATCTAATAAATATATCTGCCCGATTTTCTCTTCAGCATAAATTTTAGAAATATAAACGGATGGAAATAAAAAACAAAAGAAAAAAACAAAATTTGTAATTCCCCCAGAAGGAAAAAAAATCGTTTTAAAAGCAACCAAATATAAAGAAAGAACTGTTCCTAAAGAACAAATGGCAAATAAATATTTTTCTGGAATTTTAATTCTACCTGAAATAAATGCTCCTAAGCCAATTCCCAAAACCGTATATGAAATTATCAAAACTGCATTAAGATAATCATAAATATAGTTTAAAACATGGAAAAAAACAGTTTCCAAGATAAAAACAATCAGAGAAAAATAAACAATTTTCAGAAATATAAAAGATTTTGCGCGCATTATTGCCAATTAAAAATTATATTAATTAAGCAGGTTAAGACAAAAATAAAAAAGTTCATCTAAAGTTTGTGATTTTATCTTAAAATTGAACCTTCTTTTTATTTTTCCTTCTTTATCGAAAATGACATTTTCAAGTTTTTAAAAAAGATATCCGTTTTTCTCAGATAAAAAGCAATTTAAAAAATAGTTATTTATAATTCCTTCCTTTTTTTATTATAATTAAATGGAAATTTCTATCAAATATGATATCTTCTACTGTAAACAATTTAACATTAAAATCTCTTTTTCGGAATTACAAGCAAAAATTATTACCACTCCTATAAAAAAACAAAAAAAATACTTTTGAATATTTTTTAAATAATTTTAAAAACTACAAATAGTCGAATTTTTTTATCAGAGCCCTAAAAAGGACTTGAGTTAAAAATATTTTTAACTCAAGTCCAAAAATAAAAAACTCTATTTATAAAAAACCATTAATTAATACTTCCCGCTTCATAAAGAGACGCTGCTTCCTCTTGGCTGCCTGCCTCTACCCATTTTCCATCAACATTAGCATACCATTGGCCTTCGTATAGAAGTTGATTAGTAAATCCGTTTCTGCTTGCGTAGTTCATAACTTGAGCTTCTCTTTGGCTGCCTGCTTCTGTCCATTTTCCATCAACATTAGCATACCATTGGCCACTATATAAAAGCTGACGAGTGAATCCGTTTCTGCTTGCGTAGTTCATAACTTGAGCTTCTCTTTGGCTGCCTGCTCTTACCCATTTTCCATCAACATTAGCATACCATTGGCCTTCGTATAAAAGCTGACGAGTGAATCCGTTTCTGCTTGCGTAGTTCATAACTTGAGCTTCTCTTTGGCTGCCTGCCTCTACCCATTTTCCATCAACATTAGCATACCATTGGCCTTCGTATAGAAATTGACGAGTGAATCCTTTTTCTCCTGCATAATCTTCCACTTTTTTCATTTGCTCTTTAATAAGATCAATTTCTTCTGTTTTTGCCATTTCCTTACTTGAGAGAATTATCCAAAATCCTCCGACAATAACTAAAAATATTACGTTAAATATAACTATTGCTTTTACGCTATTATTTGACATTTTTTTGTTTTTTTAAATTTTTCTCCTCGACCTTTTGAAGAACTCTTTTTTTTATGTTTATTATAACAAAGCAAAATAAAAATTTTAGAAAAAAGCTTTTAAGAAAATAATCTTTCTTTTATTATAACAAAGCAATATATTCTTGGCAATAATATTTGAATAAATATTAAAATCCGCCAAGATTAGATATTTCTCTTGCAGCCATCATTTGAACTTTTTCCATTGCTTCATTTAGGCAATCTTTTAAAATAACTTCCTGTCTTTCCTTATCAAGAGAAGGATTGATCTTTATTTCTTTTATTTTTAAATTACCGCCAACAATAACGCTTACTCCTTCTTTTTCATGAGCAATTTCCCTATTCTCCAGCGCTTTTTGAATATCTCTTGCTTTTTTAAGTTGTTTTAATTTATCAAACATAATTTATTTATTTAAAGGATTAACGCAATTTTCTTCTTCAAAACACTCTTTTATTTTTTCTTCCATTTCTTCTCCTATTTCTTGATTAAAACCTATAAAATATTTATCTCCTATAAAAGTGGCCGGAACACTTCCTCTCATATTTAATGAAACATCAAATTTTTCCAATAAGCTTAAAAAAATACCGGAATTTTTATTTGCCTCAAGTTTCAAAAAATTTATACTCTCATATTTTTCTTCCATTTCTTCTATCCATATTGACTCAGCTGCACAATAAGAACATCCTTGAACCCAAAAATAATAAATATTAACTGCGCTTTCTTCTATTTGCAAATTACTATTACTATTTTTGGAATTATAAAAAACAATGCCGAAAAAAACCAGCAAGATAATAAAGACGTAAATAATAATTTGTTTTTTTGATTCCATTTTAAAAAATATTAATAAAATCTTATAACGATTATAAAAAAGCGTAATAATAAGCGATAAAGAATAAAACAAGAGAACCCGCAAGAGTTGCATAGGTTATAAATTTCCCTTCTCTAAACCAAATCTTTTTTGTAAAAACCGCAACAAGAAAAACCACGATTTCATCCAAAAGATAGAAGAAAAGATAAAGTAAGATATAAAAAAGATATCCCAATATTCCAACTCCTTTTTCAGCCAAAATACTGGTAAAGACAACTGGAATTGCTGCCGAACACGGAAACTCAATTATAGTCACTACCGCTGTGAAAAAAATAACAGATAGAACTAAAGCAAAAAAACTTTTTTTGGAAGAAAACGATTCCTGAAGATGTTTTACCGTCTTTTCAACTAACTTGTTATTACTCATCGTGCAGGTAAGGCCTTTTCTAAGCCGTAAAAATTCTTTAAAGAAATAAATTCCTCCAAAAAAAGAAATGGCGCTTATCGCCGCTCTCATATAAGTAAAAAAAGGCAAAATAAAAGAAAAAACCTGATACCAAAACATGACCAAAATTCCGTAAACAATTGAAACAACAAATAAAAAAAGCCCTCCGAAAAATAAAATTGAAGATCTTTTTTTAAAAACAAGAACTATGCTCAAGATCAAAACCAGCGCCCCAATCGAGCAAACATTAAGCCCATCTATAGTTCCAAGAACAATAGATAGAACAGGCAGTGAAAATTGAAACAAATTCACCTCCCCTAAAAAAGGAAGGTTAATTGTTTCTGCAGCAAATCCAGAAAAGGGGAAAAATAAAACGAAAAAAATAAAAAACGACAGTATTTGTATTCTTTTTTTCATTTAAAGCTTGTTTAATTCTTTAATTAAAGAATCTCCGTCAAGTCCGTACATTTTTGAAACATCTCCTATTTGCAAAGAATTTATTTCAAAAGAAGCCATAGGACAAGACAAACAGGGAAGATTATATTTTTCCAAAATCTCTTCTGCCCCTTCTATTTCTAAAATCTCTTTTATTGTTGTCTTTTTATTTATTTTTTTAGAACTCATTTTATACAATTATTTAAAACCCTGCATCCTTTAAATAGAATCTTGGAGAATAATCCAAATTGGGTTTCCGCTGGCGCTTGCCTCGGCAAGCGCAAATTAGGAATCCCCTTAAATTCTTATAGTCCAGAAACTAAATAAAGGAGAACAGGGTCAATTTTATTATATCGCTTTGAAAATCAATGTCAAACAGGCAGATTTATTCTAAAATTCCGTCTAAATTAACATCATAAAGCATTTTACTTTGGATATGGCGATAGTTAATAATTTCATTTTCTTTTACCCATATCCCTATTTCTCTTTCTGCTTCATCGGGACTATCAGAGCAATGAATTAAATTCCTTACTGCGCGGGTATCCAGTGTTGCTAAATCATAAGAATCAACAGTTAAATCACCCCTTATCGTACCGACATCAGAAGTTAAGGGTTCCGTGCCTCCGACTATTTTTTTTACAATACCAACCGCTTGATTGCCCTCTAAAATAATAACTACTACGGGCCCCGAAGTCATAAATTTTACCAAAGCCCTGACAATGTCTTTTCCATATTCAATAGCAGGTTTTTCTACCGGCATATTGGCATTTTTACGTTCTTCTACGCTTCTTTCCCCTTTTTGCTTAAACCAAGCATCATCTTTATTATAATGTTTTAGGCATTGGTCTTCATTTGCCAAAACCATCTTTAGAGCAACCACCTTTAACCCTACTCTTTCAAAACGATAAATAATTTCTCCAACAAGAGACCTTTGAACACCATCGGGCTTAATTATTACAAGAGACCTTTCTTTTTTTGGGTTTGTCATAAAAATAAAATTTAAATAATATTTTTTAATCAACGACTTTTATAATCTTTCCATCACTGACTATTTTAATATCTCCCAACTCATCCGTTCTTAAAACACTTATACCAAAATTATTTAAATTCGCCAAGACCTCTTGGTTCGGATGGCCGTAAGAATTGTTCTTCCCTGATGAAATAACGACAAATTGAGGAGAAACCGCAAAAAGAAATTCTTCAGAAGTTGATGTCTTGCTTCCATGATGTCCGGCTTGTAAAACATTTGAATTTAGCGTCATATTTTTACAAAATAAACTTTCTTTTCCTTCGCAATCCTTCTGAAGGGCAATAAGTTCAAACTCAATATTTTTATAGTTATCACCAGTAAATAAAAAAGCATTTTCTTTATGATTAATCCTTATAACAATTGAAGTATTATTACTGTCCTTAAAGCTTTGTCCTTTTAAAAATTGGAAAGGATACAATATATCAAAAAAAACTTCACCGGAACGCACTCTAATTCCGGACTTGGCAATAAAAACATTTTCTCTCCCCTCTATTGCCTTCTCCCATTTTCTGAAATCATCGGCATCTTCAATAACTCCATTCCAAATTAAGTTTTTAACATCATAACTCTCAAAAACAGAAATAAGTCCTCTTAAATGATCGCTATGGGGATGGGTTAATATTATCAAATCAATTGTTCTGTCATAAAAAGGAATATTTTCAGACAATTTCTCTAAGATAAAGGAATCAGGCCCTCCGTCAATTAAAATTCTATGATTTAACGGGGTCTTAATAAAAGTCGCATCTCCTTGCCCTACATCAAAAAAATCCACTTCAAGAAAAACAGGACGGTTAAGAATAAATACTTCCTTCCATGCAAAAAAATTAAGAAGAAAAAGAAAAAGAAGAACAAATAATCCCTTTTTATTCATAAAAATGTTAAAAAATCAGGGGCAGCAGGATAATTCCCGCTGCCCCTTCTTTTTTAGAAATGCCTGTACAGGCCTGTATAACCTTTTCCGTTAAAAAATTATTCCGCCTTTCCCAATATTCTAAACATCTTCGTTCCGCAGGTGGGGCATACTCCCGTCATAGCTCTTCTTTTTACATCCCCTTTTCCTTTCATTTCAACTTCTTTTGCATCTTTCATTTCCCTTTTTTGTTTGCACTTTACGCAATAAGCTTCGGTCATAAGTAACTTGGTCGGGAGCGGCGGATCCAACTTGCCGTTCCCATTTATTTTTTGATAAGCGACCTTTTGCCTTATTATAACCTAATTTTGACAAATACTGCAAGCTTTTTCAAGAAACAAACCTTTTTAGCGCTATTTTCATTTCTTTTTTTAAAAAATAATTTAAACGATAAAAATAGCATTATTTATCCTCAATCTGGTCCAAATTTTCGTTTCCCTTGAAATTTCCTTTAATAAACTCTTTTTCTATAATACTTGTTTCAAAGTTTTTATTTTCACTTTCAAGTTTTAAATATTGATAAACGATTATCGCAACTGTTCCGACAAAAAACAGTATTATTATCACTATTGCCAATATTGTCGGTACTTTTTCCTTCATTTTTTTAAAAAATAGCATTATATTTTCCCTTTTTTATCTTATTATAGAGTATTTCCAAAACAATATCAACAAAAATCAATAAAAAAAGCTTCTTTTTCCTCTTTTCTTGTTATTTTATTATCAAGAATCTTTTCTATTTCCTTTATTTTCTCCAAACTTCCTTTACCTGTTGATTTCTTGGGAACAAAAAGAGTACAACAATCTTCTTGAGGTTTTATTGAAATATCAAAAACACCTATTTCTTTTGCCGTTTCTATTATTTCTTCTTTATCGCTTGAAATAAGAGGCCTTAAAATAGGAAGTTTCGATATTTCCGACGTTATCGCTATATTGGAAAGGGTCTGGGAACTTACCTGTCCCAAGCTTTCTCCCGTAGCAAGCGCTTCGCACTTTTCTTTTATGGCAATTTTGCCGGCAATTTGAATCATCTTTCTTCTATAAAGAAGAACTCTTAAAAAAGGGGAGGATTTTGATTTAATTTCCATCTGTATTTTATGAAAAGGGACGAAATAAACTCTCAGCTTCGGATATGTTTTTAAAAAAACCTTTGCAAGTTCTTTTATTTTTTCAATGCTTTTATTTGAAGTAAGAGGAAAACTATGAAAATGAACCCAAACACATTCTCCTCCTCTTTTTGAAATTAAATGTGAAGCAACAGGAGAATCAATGCCACCTGACATTAGAATAAGAACCCTGCCAGAAGAAGAATAGGGCAAGCCGCCAGCTCCTTTTTCTTTTTTAAAATAAAGAAATTGCCCGTGCTTTCTTATTTCAATATTGATCTCTTTGCCGGGTTTTTTGAGTTTTACTTTTCTATCTATTATTTTTGCAGCTTTTTCGATTAACTCTTTTTTGCTTTCTTTAATAATTTTTTCTTCAATTCTTACCCTAACAGCAAAAGTTTCTTTCTCTTTTATCCAGTTTATATAGTTTTGAGAAATAAAAGAAAAAAGATTTTCCAAATCAATTTTATGAGAGTAAAAACTCTCTGAAATCCAAGAAATGCCAAAAACTCTCTTTAGGGCTTTTTTTGCCTTTTTGACATCTTCCGTTTCAATAAAAATTCTTTCTCGTAATGAAATTAATTTGAAAGAAATTTTTTCCTTTTTTAAAACAAAAAAAATATTATTCTCCAGTTTCTTTTTGAAAATCCTTTTTACTCCTTCTGATTTTAAAAATAACTCGCCAAAAGCGATAATTAATCCTCTTTTCATTCTAATTTTTGATTATGCCTCCCCCCAATAGCTCTTGGCCTTTATAAAAGACCATTGACTGGCCGGGAGTGATTGATGTTTTTTGGGAATTAAAAACAACGCTATTTTCATTAACAACAGAAACAAAGCTTTTTTGATTGTATCTTGACATCACTGTCACCCTCAAAGGAAACTTCGGCTTTTTCCCTGAAACCCAATTTACTTTTTTAATGACTGCTTTGCTTTTATTAAGAAGTTTTTTATTTTTACCTACAAACAGAATATTACTTTTTATGTCCTTCTTTATAACATAATAAGGGCCGTTTGAAAGTCCTATCCCTTTCCTCTGGCCAAGAGTGTAAAGCCAAACGCCTTTGTGCTTTCCTATCGCTTTATTATTATAAACAATATCCCCTTCCTTTTTTCCAATTTTTCTTTCCAAAAAAGCATCTATCGTATCGGAAATGAAACAAACCTCCATTGATTCCTTGGCGCCGCTGGACGGCAATTTGAAATCCTCCGCCATTTTTTTCACTTTGTCCTTTGTATAAATTCCAACAGGAAAAATCATATGCTTTAACTCTTTCTGTCCCAGGGCCCATAGAAAATAAGATTGGTCCTTTTTCTTGTCTTTTCCTTTTAAAAGGGAAAATCTTATTTTTCCTTTCTCATTAAATTCTTTTTTTTTGGCATAATGGCCAGTTGCGATAAAATCAGCTCCAAGTTTTAGCGATTTTTCAAGAAACAGACCAAATTTTATTTTCTCATTACAAACAACGCAAGGATTTGGAGTATCTCCGCCAATTGTCGTTTTTAAAAAATAATCTACAACTTCCTTCTTGAACTCTTTTTCAAAATTAAAAACATAAAAAGGAATTCCAAGTTTCTGGCAAGTCAATCGAGCATTTCTTTCTGAATCAGAAGAGCAGCATTTATTCACCCCTTCCTTCCCGTCTTTCCAGAATTTCATAAAAACACCAATAGTTTCATATCCTTCCTTTTGTAGCAAGGCCGCTGCAACCGAAGAATCAACTCCTCCGGACATGGCAACGGCAACTTTTTGAGGTTCTTTGTTCATTTTATCTTTTTTCCAGGTTTTTATACCTTTCTTCTATAATTTCCCTTTCTCTTTTTATTTTTTCATGCCTTTTAAGTATTTCCAAGGGAATTTCTTTTTCATTTTTTGAAAAATAATCAAAAATAGCTTCAGTTAAGGCATCAACAGCTAAAACTGAGCAATGATATTTTATTTTAGGTAAACCGCCCAGTTTTTTAATAATGCTATTTTTTTCAATTTTTAAGGCCTGATTTATTGTTTTTCCTTTAACAAGGTCCGTAATAGTGCTGCTTGTTGAAATGGCAGCAACGCATCCAAAAGTTTCAAACTTTATATCTTTTATAATTTCCTCTTTTTTTCTATTTCTGCCAATCTTAATGTAAAGCTGCATCAAGTCCCCACAGACAATATTGCCCACCTTTCCAATTCCGTCAGCATTTTTTATTCTTCCGTAATTTTTAGGATTTTTGAATGTCTCAAGAACTTTTTTTGTATAAAGTCCGGCACAAATATTGTTATTTTTTTTCATAAAATGGGGATATTTTTCTTAATTGCTTTATAATTCCCGGCAAAATTTTCAAGAAATAGTCAACTTCTTTTTCTTTTGTCCATCTTCCAAGCGTTACCCTTAAGGAACCATGAGCATCTTCATGCCTTAGGCCGATAGCAAGCAAAACGTGGCTTGGCTCAAGCTTTGTTGAAGAACAGGCAGAACCAGTAGAAACGGCTATCCCTTTTAAATCCAGCTGGATAGCAATAGATTCTCCCTCGATAAAAGAAAAACTGAAATTGGCGTTATTTGCCAAACGATTTTTAGGATGGCCGTTTAATCTCGTTCCTTTTATCTTTAATACTCCTTTTATTAATTTTTCCCTCAAATTAATAATCCTATTTTCTTCTTTTTTCATTGTAGCGATAGAAATATCAACTGCCTTGGCAAAGCCGACAATAGATGGAATATCCAAAGTAGAAGATCTAAGGCCGTTTTCCTGCCCTCCTCCATGGATAAGCGGTTCTAATTTAACCCCTTTTCTTTTATAAAGAAAAGCTGCTCCTTTAGGACCGTATATTTTATGAGAGCTTGCAGTGAGAAGATCTATTTTTATTTTTTCTACGTCTATCGGGATTTTTGAAAATGTCTGAGATGCATCAGTATGGAAATAGACGTTTTTTTTCCGGCAAATTGCCCCTATTTTATCAATCGGCTGGATTGTGCCTATTTCGTTTGACCCATGAATAATAGAAACAAGAAAAGTTTCTTCTTCTATGCTTTTTTCAAGTTCTTTTAAATCAACTGTCCCGTATCTGTCAACCTTGAGACGAGTAACTTTAAAGCCCCTTTTTTCAAGCCAAGCAGCGCTTTCAACAATACAAGGGTGCTCAATTGAAGAAATAATAATATGTCCTCCTTTTTTAAAGAAAGAAAGGCCTTTTAAAACCATATTATTGCTTTCGGTGGCAGAACCCGTAAAAATTATCTCTTCAGTGTCGGCATTTATTGCTTTTGCCATCTTTTCCCTGCTTTTTTCAAGAAAAACTTTCGCTTCCTGCCCAAAATAATGAAGAGACATTGTATTGCCAAACTTCTTTGAAAAAAACGGCTTCATTTCCAAAAAAACCTTAGGATCAACCGGAGTTGTAGAAGCATAATCAAAATATATTTTTTTCATTTTTTGTTTGCCAGCTTTAAAAGGGTTATTGATGAAAGAGTTGAAGAAAAAGATAGTTGCAACTCGTCCCAAAGGCCTTTTGCCGGACATTTTTTTTCTTTAAGACACCCCTTGCATTCAACCAAAGACAATTTCCCTTCAATTGCTTTTATTATTTCATCTGCGGTAATCTTAGAAGGGGGCCTGGAAAGAGCATATCCTCCAAGCCGGCCCCTTTTCCCTTTTACCAAATTTGCCTTTTCGAGAGAGAAAAAGATTTTCTCAAGATAATCAAAAGAAATTGATTCATTCTTTGATATATTTTTCAAAGAATAAATTTCTTTTTTGCCATAATTTTTGGCAAGAAATATCATAGAACGAAGGCCGTATTGCGATTTTTTTGATATTTTCATAAATTAAAAACCGACTGATTTTGTCGGATTATATTCTATCAGATAAAAATATGTTGTCAAATTCTGCTAAAAGACGAAAAGGGCATCGATGTGCCCTTTTTGAAGTCATCTTCTCCTTCTGCCGAAAACGATTTCGGCGATGATTGAAAAAATGCCTCCCGCAATAACGAGAGCTGTTGCTACCGGATAAAAAAGCAGCACTCTCATTAAAATAGACCGACTATTTGCCCACCTGAACAGGGATGATCCTCCCCTGTTAAAGAGACGGGCAATTCCCCTAGTCAGGCCTGAAACAATGTTTCCTCCTCTTTGTCCTACTGGACGAAGGATGAGGAAACAATCGGGCTTCCCCAAAAGAGGGGAAACAATAAGGGAAAACCCGATAAGAACAATTATGAGCGCAAGAATTGCGCTAAATAATTCTTCCATTTTTTTCTCCTACAAAAAGAGCTTTTTTGTTTAGTACTTTCTCATTATAACATATATTAATAATTTGTCAATAACAAAAAAGCGCTATATATGAAAGCGCTCTTTTTTTTATTAAAACATAAATTACTCTCCTTTGCATAAATACTCTTTTCTTTCGGAATATTCCTCTTTTTTCCCTAAATTCCATTGGCCTACGGGCCTTAAATAGCCAACTACTCTCGAATAAACCTCGCAGGGTCTGAAATTTGAAAGAGAAGGATTTTTCTCATAACAACCCTTGCATTTAAAAACCTTTGTTTCTTCTTCGTTTTCTTTATATAAAAGATGATAACCGTTCTTTATTTTGCCATTTTCCATATCCATCAAAACGCCGCAATCATGGCATTTGCTATTTTCCACATTGTTTACATTTTCCATAGAAATATAATTGATAATTTTCAATTTTCCCGACCTTTGTGCTTTTTGTTTTCAAGACATGGCAATTTTTACAAACATCAGAAAGATCAAAAACTTTTTGGCAAGATTTGCAAATAAAATGAGCATGGCAAGACGTGTCTCCGTCATATCTTGAAACAGAAAGCGGGATTTCTTGAATTACTCCTTTCTCTTTAAAATCTCCTAAAATCCTATAAACCGTTCCTTTGCTTATTGAAGGAAGTTTTTCTTTAACAGAAGAGTAAACGTCTTCCGCGCAAGGATGAGCTTTAGTGTCTTTCAAAAAATCCAAGATGACCGTCTTTTGAGAAGTTGTCCTTTCTTTTTTCATTATTAAGATTATATTCTTAATAAGAATAGATGTCAATAGTTAAAAATATCATATCTTCCCCTCTTTTATCTTCTCTCTGATTTTTTCAACATAACTGTTAAAAAAATAAAGATTATGAAAAGTCAAAAGAGAAAGACCGGAAATTTCCTTCGCCCTTATAAGATGAGAAATATAATTTCTTCTATGATTAAGACAAACAAAACAAGAGCATTTCTTATCAAGAGGATTTTTATCTTTCAAAAACTTTGACTGCCGAAGGTCAATCTTTTTTTCTTTTAAAAAAGAATCTGCAGAAATAAAGGCAATACCTCTTCTTCCATAATGAGTTGGCACCGTACAATCAAAAAAATCTATTCCATTTTTAACCATTAAAAGAATATCTTCAATTTTTCCTATGCCGAGCAAATGGCGGGGCTTTTTTTCAGGAAGAATGGGAATTGTCCATTTTAATATATCTTCTGTTGTTTTTTTACTTTCTCCAAGATCCCCTCCTATGCCAAAACCGTCAAAACCAAGGGAGGATATAAAAGAAGCGCTTTTTTCCCTTAACTCCTTAAATTTTGAGCCCTGAACAATCCCAAAAAGAGCTTGATCTGTTTTTTTTACTTTAAGGCATATTTTGGCCCACTTATTGGTTCTTTCTATTGCTTTTTTGACATAATTAAAGTCAGAAAAAGGAGCAGTGCATTCATCAAAAGCAAAAATAATATCGGCTCCGATTTTTTCCTGTATCATCATTGATTCTTTTGGCCCTAAAAAAAGCTCTCTTCCGTCAAATGGCGACTTAAAGAAAGCTCCTTCCTCCGTTATTTTAACAAAATTCGGCTGTTTCCCGTCTTCTATCGTTTCTTTGCCGCGATTTTTTGAAATTTTTCCTACATTAAAATCTCTTCCAAAACCAAGCGAAAAAACCTGAAAACCACCTGAGTCAGTCATTGTTGGCTTTTTCCAATTAGCAAAATTATGTATTCCTCCCGCTTTTTTAATCACATCTTCCCCTGGCTTAAGATGAAGATGAAAAGCATTTGCAATAAAAATCTGGCTTTTTGTTTCTTCCATTTCTTTTAAGGTTAATGCCTTAACTGCCGCCTTAGTTGCTACAGGAACAAAACAAGGAGTTTTTAAAATGCCATTTTTTGTTTTTAAAATACCAAAGCGAGCCCTGCTTTTTTTTGATTTTTTGAGAATTTTAAATTCCATAAAAATTTTCAAAAATTTTAAAAGCAAAAGGCGTTTCTTTTATTTTCGGCTGCTTGTTCTTTTTGGCATAATCCGGATAAAGAGAAAGACGAAAATTAATATCTTCAATTTCAAGTTCTGGATGAAACTGAATACCTGCCGCTTTTTTAAATCTGAAAGATTGTATTTTGCATTTTTTCCCCTTTGCAAGAAGGGTTGCCTCTTTTGGCAATTTCAAAACAGAATCTTTGTGGCCCTCCTGAACAAGAAAACTTTTCGGCAAATTGTAAAAAAGTGGGTCTTTTTTCCCTTCTAAAGTAAGATAAATTCGGAAAGTTCCCACTTCTTTTTGATTTAAAAGAGATTTAACTTCCGAACCGAGAAGAAAAGCCAATAATTGATGGCCAAGACAAACTCCTAAAATATTGGTGTTATTTTTAATTTCTCTTTCCAAAAAAGGTATTATTTTTTCCACTTTTTTCCAATATTTACTTTTCTTATTTTTATCTGAAATACTAAATTCTCCGGAACCGCCTAAAATAATATGGGTAAAGTCGTTTTTCCCCAGAAAATCAAACTCATCCATAAAAATATTTCTGGATTGAACTTTTAAATTAATATGCTTTAAAAAGCATTTTTGTTCATGTTGTGCCACCACCTTGTCTTCCCTAAATTGTAAAAAAAGAGTTTTCATAACTAAAACAGTTATAGCAAAAAAAAGAGGTTTGAGCAAAACCCAAACCTTTTTTAAAATACTAAAAAGCAAGTTCTCTTACGAGATCTTCGCTTTTGATAGTGGCCGCCCGCATTGCCGGGCAAATGACTTTTTTCATCCTTTCAAAAAGAATGTCAGCGAAAAATTCTTCTCCTTTATTTCTTTTTTTCAGCCCTTTGTAAATAAAGAAAAGAACATCTTTCAGTAATCCAGGATCAACTCCATAAAATCCATACTCAATTGCATTTTTTCTAAGGCATCGGAAAGAGAACCCTTCTCTTTTAAAATCATAATAGAGTTCTCTTGTAAAAGAATGAACTTCCTCAAGGCACTCTACAATACCAAGAGCAAAAGCTGAAACAGCCATGCTCTCATTATGAGGTTGAGTGCAACAAGGACGAAATTCAACGGTTCCGTATTTAAGGCGGGGGCGGCAGGAAAACCAAACCGTTCCTTCATGATAAAGGTAATGGGCCGTTTTTTCCTCCAAAGAAAGGCCAGAGGCAAATTCCTTGAAAGAAATTCCGGGAATAAAATAATTCCCATTACTCTTAGTAAGAACGAATTTCATATCTTCTAAAAAAGAAAAAAGATGATTGTTTGATTTAAACCAAACAGGAGGGACGCCGCTTCTTTCGGGAGCAAATTCTCCCCAAACGGCTTCTCTTTTTGCCAACCTTCCATTGTCTTCTCCGTTCATAACGGAAGAATTGGCGCAAAAAGCAATTGCAATTCCGGACAAGGCATTTAAAACATTTACTGCCTTGTAAATTTCTTCTTCTTTTACATCAATATGGACCTGGCTTGCCGCCGTTCTTGTTGTTTTATTAAGAGAAGGAGAAAACCCGATTGAAAGGAGGGTTTTATATCTGCCTTTTCTTGCCCATTTATTTTTTTTCTCAAAAGGCTGAGCGCCAAAACCGAGAATTTTTGCTTCAAGAGAATTAAATTCTCCTGCAAGAAAAGAAATTAGTTCATTCAACGATTTTTCAGCCTCAAAAAGAGAGTTTACAGGAGGCTCATTTACCTCTAAAATCCCCTCTCCGGCATCGCTGGTTACAACTTTGCCATTTTTTGAGACTGCAATAATTTCGTCTTTATAGACATCGTCAAATTCGGGAATCCATTCCCTTTCAATAAGAACCGGAAAAATCCGGCTAACAGGAAAAGCCATTCCGTTTTTATCCACAACGGGATATTCAATCTCCACTCCAACCTTTCTCATGACCACTATCCTTATTTCAAGGTGCTGCAAAAGGAACTAAAAAAGCCCTTCGGTTGAAGGGCTTTTTTAATTTCTTTTTTCTTTTTTTAAAAAGCAAAAACCCTCAACCGTGAAAAGTTAAGGATAATAAGGAGAACATTAAATGTTCCGCTTAAAAATATTTTGTTTTTTAAATCTTCCGCCATTAGTACAAATGATATAAAATTCTAAAATTATGTCAATATCTTTTAAAAATAGCAGCCAAAACGCCGTTTATATTGAAATACTTTTTAATATTTCTTCAAATTTATTTCTGCAATCATCGCTGAAAATAAGGTCGCTTTCAATAATATAAATTTTATCGTCAGTTGGTATTTCCAAAACAATATATTTCACTATTCCCAGGTCAAAAACCGTCTTTAATCCTTTTTTTCCGTCAATAAAAAAAACTTTGTGATTTATTCCTTCCTTTTCTTCTTCACTAAGTTCGTTTTTAGCTCCGTTTATCAGTATTTCAATATATTCTGCAATAGTGGGCTTATCTTCATTTTTTTCTTTTATTTTTCCAATCTGGATATTTATTCCGCATCTTTCTTCGCTTTGGTTTTCTTCTTTTTGAAGATAAAAAGATATCTTTTCATCTTTTTTTTCTTCATTCCACCCTGTTGGTATTTCAATTGTCATTCCTTCAGCCGTTAAAACCCGACTATCAAAAATAAAATTGTCAGAGCTTATAAATTCCATTTCTGAAACATATTTTTCTCCTTTTGTTTCATCGGTGTTTTTTTTCTTAAATGAAAATGAAAGAAAAATATTAACGGAAAGAAGAAAAATAACTATAGCAGAAAGAATGTAAATAATTTTTTTATTCATTATTTTATTTCTAATTAAAAACCGGCAAAACTTTTTATAACATCAGAAGACAGAGCAAAAACCTCTCCATTTTTATCAATTAAATTTATTCCTGCTACATCTCCTTGTATATCAAAAAGCACGCTTCCTTTCAATCCGCTGCTTTCTGAAATATTCGTATAAATATATTTAGAATCGAATCTTTTTATTATGCCTTCGTTTACAGTTTTAAAAAAAGAGTCATTTAAGAGCAAGCTTCCAACTAAAAAAACTCTTTCTCCATTTTTAAATCTGTCTAAATTTTTAAACCCAAGAGAATAAAAATCGCTTCCTTCAAGCTTGATAAGCGCAAGATTTAGGTCTGTGTCTCTTTTTAAAACTTGGTACGGCCTGCTTTCTCCGTTTACGAAAAAAGAGAAATCATATCCTTGAGGAACAAGCTGAGCAAGAGTAATTATAAGTCCGTCATTTGTTATTATAAGACCTGAACCGGATATAACAACGCCGCTTTTTGAAACCGCTTTTGTGGAAATAACTGATTTCTCGACCTTATTGAAAGAATCAACAAGAAGTTCGTTTTCCCTAATATAAATTTCTTTTTTTTCCGTAAGATAAATTGGAGATTTTTCAAGCCGATACTGGTAAAAAAGAGGGCGTTCTATAAAATAAGGCCAAAAAATTTGGTCTGCAAAAATACCCCCTCCCATTCCTAAAATAAATATAAATATAATCTTAAATCCTGTTTTCATTATTAATTTTATTTAGAGCCGCTTTTCAACAAAGAAGAATGGGGTTTTGAAAGCCACTTGCCCGAATTAAAAGAAATTTTCTCTCCGTCAATATCGATGATTATTTTTTCTTTTTCCTTAATTGTCCCTGAAACAATTCTCAAAGCCAAAGGATCAAGAATTTCTTTTTGGATAACTCTCTTAAGAGGCCTTGCTCCTAAATTTGGGTCAAAACCCTTTTCTGCCAAAAATTTCTTCGCTTTTTCAGACACAACAGCTTCTATTTTTTTCGCTCTTAATCGGTCTAGCACTTTTCTTAATTCAATTTCAACAATTTTCCCGATTTCTTCTTTTCCAAGATAATTAAATATTATAATATCGTCTATTCTGTTTAAAAATTCAGGCCTGAAATGATCTCTTAAAGATTCCAAAACCTTTTCTTTCAGAGATTTTTTTTCTTTGTCTTCTTTGCTGTTTATAAATCCCAAAGAACCCATTCTTGTAATATATTCCGATCCTATATTGGAAGTCATAATAAGAATTGAATTCTTGAAAGAAGCTGTCCTCCCTTTTGCATCAGTAAGCCTTCCGTCTTCAAGAATTTGAAGAAGAATATTAAAAACTTCAGGATGAGCTTTTTCTATTTCATCAAGCAGTATTACGCTATAAGGCCTCCTTCTTATTTTCTCCGTAAGCTGTCCCCCTTCTTCATACCCGACATAGCCCGGAGGACTTCCTATAATTTTCGAGACAGCGTGCTTTTCCATATATTCTGACATATCAAGCCGAACGAGAGCATTTTCGTCGTTAAAAAGAAACTCCGAAAGAGCTCTTGCTGTTTCAGTTTTTCCAACTCCGGTAGGACCTAAAAACATAAAAGAACCCATCGGTTTTTTTTCTTCTGAAATTCCAGCCCTTGATCTGCGAATAGCGTTTGAAATGGCGACAATGGCTTCTTTTTGGCCAATAACTCTTTCAAATAAGGCATTTTCCATTTTTTCCAGTTTTTTCGCTTCTTCTTCGATAAGCCTCATAACTGGAATTCCAGTCCATTTTGAAACAACCTGAGCAACATCTTCTTCTCCTACTTCTTCTTTTAAAATAGGACTTGATTGTTGAATTTTTGCAAGCTTTTTCTCGGCCATTCTGGTTTCTTTCAACTTTTCCGGTATTTTTCCATATTTTATTTCAGCCACTTTTTGCAAATCCGCTTCTCTTTGAGCAATTTCTGCTTCAAAAGAAAGATCGTCTATTTCTTTTTTAAGATTCTTTATTTTCCAAATAAGATCTTTCTCTGTTTTCCATCTTAATTCAAAATCCTTTGCTTTTTCTTTCAAATCGGCTATGGCTCTTTCTGCGGCAACAATTTTTTTCTTACCGTCTTTTTCTTTTTTTAATGCTTCTTTTTCTATTTCGTGCTTTTGTATTTCTTTTCTTAATTCTTCAAGACGGGACGGTTCGGATTCTATTTCAAGCCGCATCGCCGACATCGCTTCATCCATAAGATCAACCGCCTTATCTGGAAGAAAGCGATCGGTAATATAGCGGGAAGCAAGTTCTACGGCCGCATTAAGGGCAGAATCTTTTATTCTTAACCCATGATGAAGTTCATATTTTTCCTTTATTCCTCTTAATATCGAAACGGCGTCTTCAATTGTCGGCTCTTGAACATATATTGGCTGAAATCTTCTTTCAAGCGCCATGTCTTTCTCAATGTATTTTTGATATTCTTTAATTGTAGTTGCCCCTATTGCTCTTAGTTCTCCTCGTGATAATGCCGGCTTTAATAAATTCGAAGCGTCAATAGCTCCTTCGGAAGCTCCGGCGCCAACCAAAGTATGAAGCTCGTCTATAAAAACAATGTATTTTCCAGAAGCTCGAAAAAGCTCTCTTAAAAGCGCTTTTATTCTTTCTTCAAATTCCCCTCTGTATTTTGTTCCGGCAACAAGAGCTCCTAAGTCAAGAGAAATTACTTCCTTATCTTTCAAACTTTCCGGAACATCTCCTTTTACAACTTTCTGAGCAAGACCTTCGACTATTGCTGTTTTTCCGACTCCTGCTTCTCCTATCAAAACAGGATTATTTTTAGTTCTTCTTGATAAAACTTGCATCAGTCGTCTTATCTCATTTTCTCTTCCAATCACCGGATCAAGTTTTCCTTTTTTTGCCGCAGAAGTAAGATTTTTTGTGTATTTTTCAATAACTTGATATTTCCCTTCCGGCTCCGGATCAGTAATTCTCGTTCCGCCTCTAATTTCAGATAGAACCT
The DNA here is from genome assembly GCA_028697015.1 of Candidatus Paceibacterota bacterium. Taxonomy (NCBI): domain Bacteria; kingdom Bacillati; phylum Minisyncoccota; species Minisyncoccota bacterium. The sequence goes on along the minus strand of JAQVFW010000001.1, from coordinate 36,822 downwards.
TTATGGCAGAATCGTAATCCAGTTTTCCTATTTCAAGAGTTCCAGAACCCCCTCCTTCAGATTTTAAAAAAGACGCTTTATCTAAGATTTCTCTCGCTTTTGTCTGAGAATCAAGCAAAGCCAAAAACAAATGTTCAACAGAAATAAATTCGTCTCCCATTTTTATCGATTCTTGACGAGCCCGTTCAAGGGTTTTTGCCATATCTTGGGTCAAATAAAGCTGGCCAAAGGCCTGGGGAGTAGAAATAGGAGGAATCTGGCTAAGTGCCGCTTTTGCCTTCTTATTTAATCCTTCAATATCAACTCCAAGCTTTCTTAATAAGCCAATAACAACGCTCCCGTCTTGGTTAATAAGGGATATTAAAAGATGAAGAGCGTCAACTTGCTGCTGGCCCCTTTCTTGAGCTATTGATTGGGCCCCCAATATTGCTTCTTGTGTTTTATGTGTAAAATTTGCTCCGTTCATATTATTTTTTTACCATATTTTTTGCAAAAAATCAATTACCTATGAATAGGCAATAAATGCATCATTTATTTTTTATTTCTTATATATCGCCTCTCTCTTCAAGGACAACGCTAACATCTATTGTTTCGCCATTTCTTAAAACCTTCAAGAGAATGCTTTCTCCAGGATTGTATTTTAGAATAATTTTAGCCAAAGAATTATTTGTCGTTATTTTCTCGTTGTTAAATTCAAGTATTATATCATTTTCCAAAATCCCTGATTTTTGCGCCGGAGAATTCGGGAAAACAGCCGCCTCTCCTTTGCTTCCTCTTAAAACAAGCGCTCCATAATTAACGTCAAAATTGTTTTCCTCCTGTATATCTTCATTAAGAATTACATATCTAACTCCCAAAAAAGGGTAAACTATTTTTCCAAGAGTTCTAACTTGCTCTATTGCTTTTTTGGCTCCGTTTATAGGAATGGCAAAACCAATACTTTGAGCTCCAAGGGCCATTGCCGTATTTATCCCGATTACTTCTCCTTTTAAATTAAGCAAAGGCCCTCCGGAATTTCCTCTGTTAATAGCGGCATCCGTTTGAATAACATCTTCTAAAACTTCAATTGTTCCTCCTCCAGAAGCCGAAACCGTTCTCCCTAGTCCCGATATAACTCCGACAGAAACAGTATTTCTGAATTCTCCAAGAGCATTCCCTATTGCAACAACAGTTTGGCCTATTTGGAGGTCTTTTGAATCTCCAATTTTTATAGCAGGAAAAGGCATCAATTCGCTTTTTTCCGCCGTTACAATTTCTTCTTGCTTAATTTTCAAAACAGCAAGGTCCTGAAGCGGATCCCTGTCAAGCACCATTGCTTCAAACTTCTTCCCGTCAAGAGTAAAAACTGTGTAGTTTGCATCTGTGTCTGAGACAACATGTTTGTTTGTCACTATAAAGCCATCGTTTGAAACAATAAATCCTGTTCCTCCCCCTATTTCTCTTCTTTCGGTTCCATTGGACTGTTCAAATTCAATCCCAAAAGGGCCTACAGAATATCCTTCTATAATCGGAACGTCTTTTGTAACTACAATGCTTACAACGCTCGGAGAAGAATCCTTAACCACTCTTATTATAGCTTCTTCTTGGCTCAAGTTTTCCTCCTCTTCTTCTTCAGTCGTTTTTTGTTCAATTATGGAAGGAAAATTAACTCTTTCTAATTTTAAATAATCGGCAATCTGAGAATAAAAGTATAATCCTGAAATCATTCCCCCGAAAAAACCAAATAAAACGGAAAGAAAAACAGAAAAAGAAACCATTAAAAATGGGCTTTTTTTTCTTTTTTCAATATTCAAGCTTGAATCTTTTTTTATTTCTTCTTCCATTGCCTGCATTATAGCTTATTTTTCTTTTTCTTCAAAATAGTGGTTAAATCTGTATTTGAAAATATCCTTTTTTACAGGTCCTATAAAAATCATATGGAGTTCGCAAAAAAAGTAACGTAAAGACGTCTTAACCCAGCCGTCTTTTTCAAGCCGCCTAAGGGAAGTAATTAATACAGATGACTTTATAATCCCATATTTTGAAATCTTCGCCGCTCTTCTGCCAAAATCATGATCCTCCCCCAAAAGGACATCTTCATTGAATCCTCCTATCTTTGAAAAAACTTCTTTTTTTACAATAATTCCCATTGCGCTGTGAGGAAGTATCTTTTCCAAAATAATCATAGGATAGTTATAAAAAAGGTTGAAAAGAAAAACAGAGAAAAATCCTTTCTCCGGAATAATTTTAAAAGAAGCGATATCAAGATTTCTTTTATCAAATTCTTCAAGGGCCTTCAAAATAAAGCCTTCTTTCAAGAAAACATCCGCATCAAGAAAAAAGAATAAATTTCCTCTTGCTTTTTTTGCCCCTTCGTTTCTTCCCTTTCCAGGAAGACCTCCTTTTACAATCTTGCAATTGCGTTTTTTTGCAATTTCTAAAGTTCTATCAGAAGATCCAGCATCGGAAACAATAATTTCATAATTATGAAGTCCTTGATTTTCTATTGAATCAAGCAGTAAGGGAAGATGCTTTTCTTCGTTTAGGGTTGGTATTATTATTGAAATCATTTCCAAAGTTTTTTTGCCTCGTTTAAAAAGGAAGAATCATTATGTTCTTTTTTCATCCAAAACCACCACTCAACCCCCCAGAGATAGTTTTCCTTAAAACCGACTTTCTTGGCAAACCTTATATTCTTTTTAAACTGCTCTATATTCATTGATTTTTCCTGTTCTTCTAAAGGAGAATAGTACAAAAGAGTGGAACCCCACGGCTCCATTTGAAGTTCAACCCCTATCACTTCCTTGTTAAAAATCCATTTTATAAGAAGAGCTTTTCTGCTGTAAAAAACAGCAGGAAAAGGATAATCAATATGCCTTTTTAATTTATTAAACCAAACTCTTCTGTACATTGTAACGCCAACTATATCACCTAGTTTTGCCGCTTTAAGCCACAAAGAAAACTCTCCCGTCTCAGATATTATAATCGGACGATTTGAAAGCCCTCTGACAAGATTTATTTCTTCTTTTAAAAAATCTTCATCTGTCCATGGGCAATCGCCAAAAGGAAAAAAGGGCTCATTTTCAACTTGAAAGGCTTTAATATTCTCTTTATCTTTATACCTTAAAACAATTTTTTCTATTTGTTCAAGTATTTTTTTCTGCTGCTTCTCTTTTTCTATTTCTTTTGCAAAATATGGGATATGGCATTCAGGCCATCTAGATGTTTTCATCCCCAAGACAAGAACAATATTTGCTTCCTTTTTCTCTGCTTCTTCAACCATAAAATCAAGCTCTCTAAAATCATACTCTTTGTCTTCAATTTCAATATCGTCCCAATGAACAGCTATTTTAATGTTATTTGCTTTTAAATCATTAAGAATGGCAAGATATGTCTCTTTAACATCAAGCCCCATATCTCTGGCATGTTTAGGAGAGAAATTAACTCCAAAGAAAAGGTCTTCTTTTTCTTTTGGAAATCCGAGAAAGAAAAAAGCAAAAATGACAAGAAAAATAATTATTACTAAAAGAAGCATTTTTTTAAACATTTAAAATTATCAAGCCGATAATAATAAGGATTATTGCAAATATTTTCATAAAAACAATTCCTTTTCCTATTTCTTCTTTTATAACCCATGGAAATTTAACTGACAATAGAAAAGAAAGAATAAAAAGAAAAGCATATTGAATTCCTGAAAGGGCGGCAATTACTGAAACATAAGAAGGTCCTGCAAGAAAAATAGAAAAATGCTGAAGAATAAAAGCTCCTGCCCCGCCTCCTTGATTTAAAACAAAGAAAGTCCCTGTTTTTTTATCAAAAGAGACCCTCTTTGAAAAAACTTCCCTTCTTACGTCTTTAATAAAGAGAAAAAGAAAAGCGGTTATAAGAGCGCCAAAACGCATCATGATAAAACCGCTCCAAAAGGATTGCTCTAAATAGACATATTTACTTAAAACAAAATGCAAAGCGAAAAAAAACGCAGCTAAAATTGAAATAATCAAACTATTCAAGGAAAATTTAATATTTTTATTATAGGTAATAACAACGCTTCCAAAAATAAGAAAAAGAAAAGCAAAAGTGTCTTTTATGCTCAAAAACTCTTTTCCTCCTGAAAAAAGAAAAAGAAACAAAAAAGTCAAAATAGGGACAAAACCACCTATAGCTGGAATAGTTCTTGAGACGTCAAATTTTTTAAGCCCTGTAAAAAGAAAATAAAGGGCAATAATTGAAAAAGCGCCAGAAGCAAGAGATAATAAAGCTTCTCTTATTTGAGGAATTGAAAAACTAACAAAAGGAATAAGAATAAAAACCAAAGAACCTAAAATGCCGGCATAAAAAGAATAAACTTTCGGATCGGGAAGTCCTGAGAGAAGATATTTATCCCCTAAAGAAACAACCGCAAATAAAAAATAAGAGAGAATGGCAATTAGAAGCCAAAAAGGAATAATTGACAACTGTTCTATTATTTCAAACGGCATATTTTTTCAATATTTAAAGTTCCCATTTTTTCCGAAAGAGTAAATCCATTTATGGCGCACTGTGCAAATCTGCCGCTTTTTAAATAATCAAAAAGCCACTCTTTGAAATAAAGAGGGTTTTCTTGAGAAATACCGGCTCCCATTTTAAGAAGCCATTTTTTATTGAAATCCTCCTGGGATCCCAAAGGCGGAGCAATGATAATGGGCAATCCAAGAGCGCAATAAAAAGAAAGTTCGCTTGGCTTTGTCCAGAGAATATCCGTTTTCCTTATTTCCTTGTTAAATTTAGTAAAATATTCTTCTATTTTTTCAGAATAGACAATTTTAACGTTTTCTGAAAGAAGGCCCAAAGAATTAAGCTCTTTTGCAAAAAAATCCCTTACCTTTTCCCTTATTCCGGCCATAATAACAATACTGATTTCTTTCTTTTTAATTTCTTCTGAAATTCCTTTTATCATTTTCAGCGCTATTTCTTTTTGAGCCCCGGCTCCTCCTATTGAAAAGGCAATTGTTAAATTATATCTTTCTTCTTTTGGAAAACTTTCTATTTTTTCAAATATAAAATTATTATTCTTTTTTCTATATTCTCCTTCTTTGTCTAAATTTAAAAGCCGAAAAGCGATATCTTTTTTTAATACCTCCATTTTTTCATCTCCGATATTTTCAAGAGGCAAAGGATAACCGGTTAAAAAAATATTCTCTTCTTTGACTCCGTACATTTTTAAGCGTTTAAGTGTCCACAAATTAGGAACAAGATATTTAATACGGCTTTTTTGAGGAATTAAGGGAGCCCAGCTTCTTGATATGTCCGCATCGCAAACAACACAAAATATATCTCCTTTATAGTCAAAAAATTCAGCCATAAAAGCAGGTATAAAAAAAGTGCTCACCATTGGAAGAGAACAGTCAAACTGTTTTATAAAATCCTTCCCCCATCCTTTTTTAAACAAACGATAAACTTTCTTTGTCATAAAATTGGGAGAAGAAAGATTTCTTTTTGGATAAAAATCTTCGATTTTCTGAAATTTATCAAAAATTGAAAAAACTGCTCCGCCCAAAAGAGGCACTCTTTTAAATCTTGAGACAAATTCATAAAATTTCTTTGAGTTTTCCCAGACAGCTCTGTCTTTTTTAGACATTCCATTATAATCATTGGCATTTATTATCCTATTCTCATAGGCAAATTTTTTCAAAGGGAAAGCCGTTCTTTGATGGCCATATCCCATATTGACAGAAACAAGCAAAATTTTATTTTCCATTTTTATTTAAAATAAAAAACCAAAAGATAGTCATATTCTACCATATCTGCTTTTTTTATTAAACTTATAAAGAAGAATAAATAAAAATAAATACATTAAAAGAGGAACAGTAAAGTGAATATTTTCTATTTTTAAATAAGGAAAAAGGGAGAAAAAATCGATAATAAAAAGAAAGATGGACAAAAAAAGAGAAAGAGGAATAAAAAAAACAAAAGATATAAGAGGAAAAATTATTCCAAAAATTAAGAAAAGAAATCCGAAAACCATAATTAAATATACAAAAGGAATTATAATAATGTTTGTCAAAACGGCGATAAGCGACACCTCATGAAAATTATAAAGAATAAAAGGAAAAGTAAAGACATAAGCGGAAAGAGCTATAAAAAAAGCGTCTTCTGTATTCTTTGAATTTTTCAAAAAAGAAATGTTTTCTTTTAAAACCGGAGAAAAATAGATAATTCCAAAAACAGCGAGAAAGGAAAGGTTAAAACCGTAATCATGGATTAGCAAAGGATTGAATAAAAGCATAAACGCGCCAGTCAAAAAAAGGTTTCTTGAGGCAGTATTCATTCTTCCGTTAACTTTTGAAATCATATACACCCCTCCCATAATTGCCGCCCTTACTCCGGAAGACGGAAAACCTATCATTGCGACAAAAAATATCAGAAAAAGAATAGAAAAATAAAAGGATAAAGACCTGGAAAGACCGATTCCCATAAAGAAAATAATCAAAAAAGTTCCAATAAGAGCAATATGCATCCCTGATATTGCCGTAATATGCCTTGTTCCGGAAATATTTAGCTTTTCTTTTAGATTATTATCCATTTTATGCTTATCTCCTATTGTCATCGCTGAAAAAACAGAGCTTTTAGGAGGAGAAAAGCTCCTATTTATGACCTCCCTAAGCTTATCTTTAAAAGAAAGAATTATTTTGTAAAAACCCTTACCTGATTCTATTTTTTCAATTTCGGGAAAAAACAAAAGAGGCCCTTTTGTTAAAATCCCAACTGCCTTTATCTTATCTCCATACTGATAATCGGAATATTTGTCGGTTATAACCAAAACATCATTTATTTTAAAGCTCTTTATTTTTTCCGTTTCTTTCGGCTCGGAAGTTATCTTTGAAACCAATAAGATTTCTTTTTCTTCAACAAATTCTGTTTTGACAAAATCGTATCTTACAAAACCAAAAAGAAAAAATAGGGAAAAAATTCCTATTAAAGGCACTCTTTTGTACTCGAAAAGAACAAATATTAAAATAAAGCTTAAAACAAAAAGCCCTAAAACAAAATTAAAGGGCAAGGAAAATAAGGAAGAAAAAAACAATCCGAAAATAAAAGAAGAAGAACAATAAAAGAAAAACTTTGAAAGTGTCATGTTCTTATATTAAACAAACCTTCCGCGCTTTTATTATTGCCTCAGTTTGCAAATTTTGAAAAAAGGAGAAATTTCTTTAATAATTTCAAGAATGTAACCGTCAAGAAAAGGTTTTGTTTTTTCAAATTGAGGATTTATTGTTTTTTCAGCCCTGAAATTTTGAAGATAGTATTTAACATCATTTCCCCCTATCCATTTTCCTATCTCTAAAAAATCCTCTTTGGCATGAATTTTAGGCACAACGGTAGTTCTAAATTCATAATCCGTTTTCCCTTCTTTTAAAATTTTAACGCTTTCTTTTATATCTTCTATATTTATATTAACTCCAGTCGCTTTTTCGTATTTTTTCTGCGCCCCTTTTATATCCATAGCAACATAATCAACCATTTTTTCTTCTATCAATTTTCTAAGCATCTTAGGATTTGACCCGTTTGTATCAAGCTTTACCAAAAAACCAAGATCCTTTATCTTTTTAATAAATTGAGGCAACTCTTTGTGAATGCTTGGCTCTCCGCCACAAATAATCACCCCGTCAATAAAGCCCTTTCTTTCTTTTAAAAAATCAAAAACTTCCTTTTCTAAAATTTGAGGATGATTTTCTATTTCCTTTGGCAAAACTAATTCCTTTGAATAGCAAAAAGGGCATCGGAAATTACATCCGGCAAGAAAAATAGTAGCCGCAGGCTTCCCTGGATAATCAATAAGAGTTAGTTTTTGCAAACCTCCTATTTTCATAGGATTACACTTTGTTTTTATACTCCTTTCTTTCCTTGAATTCTTGTTTTTTACCGTGATTCCACTGCTGAACAGGCCTTATATACCCAACAATCCTTGAATAAACCTCACAGGGCTGTTTAATGGCGCATTTCGGGCAAGTAAAATGCTCCCCGGAAATATATCCGTGGACGGGACAAACCGAAAACGTGGGAGTAAGAGTAATATACGGCAAATGAAATTTCTCAAATACCTTTTTTACAAACATTTTAGCTGATTCAGGATTATCAATTTTTTCACCTAAAAATAAATGCAAGACGGTTCCTCCGGTGTATTGGGATTGTAATTCGTCCTGCAGTTTTAAGGCCTCAAAAGCATCATCGGTATATCCGACGGGAAGATGAGTGGAATTTGTATAATAAGGAACTTCTTTAGTTCCTGCAGTAATAATGTCCGGATACTTTTTTTTGTCTGCTCTCGCCTGCCTATAGCTTGTTCCTTCTCCCGGAGTCGCCTCAAGGTTATAAAGATTTCCTGTTTCTTTTTGAAATTTTACAAGTATTTCTCTCATAAAGGTAAGCACTTCTACGGCAAACTTTCTTCCCTTTTTTGAAGCGATATCCTCGTCTAAAAAATTAAGAAGAGCTTCGTTTACTCCCATAATCCCAATTGTAGAAAAATGATTTCCGAAATATGAACCTCTCATCTTTTTAACATCCGAGAGATAATACCTGGAATAAGGATAAAGTCCTTTTTCCATAAAATTTTCAATAGCTTTTCTCTTTATCTCCAAGCTTTCTTTGGCAATATCCATTAATCGTTCCAATCTTTCAAAGAATTCTTTTTTGGTTTTGGAAAGATAGCCGATTCTTGGCATATTTATTGTTACAACGCCAATTGAACCGGTAAGAGGGTTTGAACCGAAAAGACCTCCTCCTCTTTTTAAAAGCTCTCTGTTATCAAGACGAAGACGGCAGCACATTGACCTTGCATCGTCCGGACTCATGTCCGATTGAATAAAATTGGAAAAATAATTAATGCCGTATTTTGCGGTCGCTTCCCAAAGAGGTTTAAGGGTGGGATTATCCCAATTAAAATCCTTGGTAATTGAAACAGTAGGTATAGGAAACGTAAAAGGTCTTCCCTTGGCATCTCCTTCCATAAGTCCTTCATAAAAGGCCTTATTAAACATATTCATTTCTTCTTGAAATTCTCCATATGTCTCCTTTTGCGGTTCTCCTCCGATTATGACAGGAACGTCCTTTAATGTTTTTGGCGGATTAATATCAAGTGAAACATTAAGAAACGGAGTTTGAAAGCCAACTCTTGTCGGTACCATGCAATTGTATAAAAATTCCTGTATTGCCTGCTTTACCTGGGGGTAATTTAAATTATCATGGCGAATAAAAGGAGCAAGAAGAGTATCAAAATTGGAAACGGCGTTAGCCCCGGCTGTTTCTCCCTGGAGAGTAAAAAGGACATTAACCAGCTGTCCAAGAGCGGTTCTAAAGTGTTTTGGCGGACGGCATTCCAGTTTGCTTGAAACTCCTCCAAACCCTTTTTTTAAAAAATCTTGCAAATCCCATCCGGCGCAATATGGAGCCAGCAGTTCCAAATTATGAATATGAAAATCCTCGTTTGCCGCCGCTTCCCTTACCTCTTTTGGATAAATTTTATTGAGCCAATATTTTTTGGATATATAGGAGCCGACATATTGATTAAGCCCCTGAAGAGAAAATGTCATATTGGCGTTTTCGTTTACCTGCCAATCTATTTCCTTAAGATAACTGTCTACTTTTTCGCTTGATTCATCAATAACTTCTCCTGTTTCTCTGATTTTTCTTCTTTGTTCTCTGTATAAAATATAGGCTTTTGCCGTTTCAACCAATCCTTCGATAATAAGAATTTCTTCAACAATATCCTGGATCTGTTCAACCGTCGGGATTTCTTCTTTTTTAAACCTTCTTTCCAATATCTGAATAACCTTTTCCGTTACTTTTTTTGAAATAATGCCGTCTCCCTGTCCGGTAGAAGTAACCGCCTTAAAAACAGCTTCGCTGATTTTCTCTTTTTTAAAATCTACAAGTGTGCCATCCCTTCTTTGAACTTTTTTTATTTTATTTTCCATAAGGTTTTTCTAAAAATTATTTTTAAATTAGTCCATTCTACCTTAATAAAAAAACAAGGTCAAACTTGTTTAAAAACGGCTGTTTTCCACAGAATAAAAAAAAGAAAATGACAGGTACTAAAATCCTGTTGCAATAATTGTTACCTTAATTTCTCCTTTTTTAAGCTTTTCATCTTGTATGGCTCCAAATATCACCCTTGCCGAAGGGTCCATCTCCGCGGTTATGAGATTTGCAGCTTCTTCAACTTCAAGAAGGCTGATATCTTCCCCTCCGGATATATTAAATAAAATCCCTTTTGCCCCTTTGCAGGAAAAATCAAGCAGTGGAGAATTTAATGCCCGCTTTGCAGCTTCTTTGGCCCTCTGCTCTCCTTTGGCTATTCCTGTTCCAAAAAGAGCCGTTCCTGAATTTTTCATAATCGCCTTTATATCGGCAAAATCAGTGTTTATAATACCAGGAAGGACAATTAAATCTGAAATTCCGGAAACTGCCTGTCTTAATATTTCATCGCAAAACCAGAAAGCGTCCGAAACAGTAGTGCTTTTATCAAAAGCAGAAAGAAGCTTATCATTTGAAACAACAATCAAACTATCAACTTTTTCTTTAAGCTCTTTTAATCCTTTCTGCGCTATCTCCATTCTAAAAGCTCCTTCAAAAGAAAAAGGCTTAGTGCAAACAGCTATCGTAAGAGCGCCCATTTCCTTTGCGATTTGAGCAACAACCGGAGCAGCCCCTGTTCCGCATCCCCCTCCAAGTCCGCAAGCGATAAAAACCATATTTGCTCCTTCTATTGCATTTTTAATTTCCTCTTTTTGTTCTTCGGCTGCTTTTTTCCCTACATCCGGATTCATTCCCGTACCAAGCCCTTTTGTAAGCTCTACACCTATTCTAATCTTTTCCCCTGCATATATTTTATTGAGGTCTTGAGCATCGGCGTTTATGGTTACAAAGTCCACTCCTTTGATTTTACATTTCAACATTCTTGAAACGGCGTTTGAACCAGATCCGCCAACTCCGATAACTTTTATGTTTGTTTTCTTTTTCATTGAATAAATTATGGTATAAAAGACCTGAAAAACTTCCTGATTAACAATTTAAAACTGCTTGAATCGGACAATTCATTTCCGTTATCTTCTTCATTTAAAACCAATCCCCAGACAACTGCAAGAGAGGGGTCATCGTTATAGAAAGATTCTTGAACGCATCCTATCCGACAGGAAATTTTCAATTCTTTTTTGGCAAGTTCTTTTACTTTGGGAAGTTTTGCTCCTCCCCCGGAAAGAACCGCTCCAGCGGGTAAAACTCCTTTACGAGATATTTTCTCCAGCTCTTTATTTGTCAAATCGAATATTTCCGAAATCCTCGCTTCAATAATTTGATTTATTGATTTTTCAGTAAAAACTATCGGTTCGTCTCCTTCTATTTTTATTTTTTTATCTTTTTTGGATTTTTCTTCATAAGAGCCGAACTCCTGTTTAATTCTTTCTGCTGTATCAATATCAACCTTAAGACAAATTGCTATATCGTTTCTTATATTATCAGAACCAACCGGAAAAACGGCAATATGTATAAGCTCTCCTTCTTCATAAACGGCAATTCCTGTCGTTTCCGCTCCTATATCGATAAAAACAACTCCTATTTCTTTTTCCTGGGTAGTTAATACCGCTCTTGAACCGGCAATAACTCCCGGAGTAAGATCACTTTGGGAAATCCCGGCATCCAAAATACACTGGGTAATATTTTTTATATAAGGAGAAAATCCGCAAATGGCAAGAACTTCTGCTTCAAGCCGAACACCTTTCATATGAAGGACATCCTTTATTCCTCCGACCGCATCAACAACAAACTCTTTGGAAATTATTTCCAATATTTCTTTATTAGAATCAAGAGGAAACGTCTTTGCGTTTTGCAAAACCCTGCTTATATCGCTTTCAGATATTTTCTGATCAGCTCTGGAAACAGAAACAAGGCCTTTTGAAGAAACGGAAAATATATGCTTCCCGCCTATATTTGCAGACACCTCCCTTATTTCTCTCCCTATTTCTTTTTCCATCTCCTTTACCGCGAAAAAAATTGCATTTGTTGCTTTTTGAGTATCAATAATAATGCCTTTTCTTATGCCTGAAGAAGGAAATTGCCTCAGTCCTAAAACTTCAAAACCCTCTTTGTTTCCGGTTTTTAAAACCGATAGAATTTTTATCGCGGATGTCCCGAGATCAATTCCTGTAATTATTTTTGACCTTGGCATTAGTTTGTTTTTTAAAAAAGAAGCAACGCAGTACGCCATGCCACTTTTATAAATAAAAATTTTCTCTTTCTACCATTTTATTTTCATCGTCTTTCTTTTTGTGGTCGTAAGAAAGAAGATGAAGAATCCCGTGAATAATTGTCCTCTCTAACCCTTTTTTGCCCTTAATCTGCTTTGGACAAATAACAACTTCTCCCAAATCCCGACTGCGGTTTGAAAAATCATCATCCATAGAAAAAGAAAGAACATCTGTCGGTTTATTTTTCTTTCTATACTTTCTATTTATCGCTTTCATTCTTTTCTCACCCACAACAACTATTGAAAGATTGCAATTATCGCATTTCTCTCCCTTTATAACTCTTTTTGCTGTTTTTTTTAAAAGCTCGGTTTTTTTAAAGGTTCTTGTAAGATTATTCACTTCAATCATAGCAAACAAAAATTAAAAATCAAAACAATCTATATTTACGCAATGCCTAAAATCTCTTTTACCGCCTTGCTAACTTTTGCTCCATCCGCTCTGCCGCTTATTTTCTGGATAACTTTTGACATCGCTTCTCCAAAATTATCTCCCCTTTTTACCAGTTTTTCTGCTATTTCTTTTATTTCTTCTTCGGTCAGCTGCCTGGGAAGATATTTTTCCAAAATAGCTATTTCTTCACTTTCCTTTTTAACAAGATCCTCTCTGTTTCCTTTTTGAAAAGCTAAAACGGAATCTTTCCTTTTTTTAACTTCTGAAAAAATAACCTTAAGAACTTCTTCATCTGTAAGCTCGACATCTTTTGCTCTGTCATTTTCTTTTCTGAGCTGATAATTCTTGTCTTTTTCTTTCAGTAAAATTGAAGACAAAAGCATCCTTAAAACTGAAAGAGTAAGCGTCTCTTTGCTTTTCATCGCAAGAACCAAATCCTCTTTTATTTTCTCTTTTATCTTTTCCACTTTTTTTGAACCGGCTTGCCCATTTTTTCCATTTTTTCATATTCCTTTTTCAACTCATTTCTTCTTAGGGCAGACCTTTTTTTCATTTGTTCGCTTTTTTCTCTCTCATGGAATCTTTTTTTTCTCGCTCCAAGCAAAATTCCGCTCATTTTCATTTTTCTTGAAAAACGGCGAGACAGGCTTTGAGGGGTTTCTTTTTCTTGTTTTTTTACTTCCAGTGGCATAATTTAAATCTTTTCAATCGCAGATTGCCGACTTTCTGTCGAAAATCCACAAATATTATATTTAAAAACTGTTCAACAAGGCAATACTAGCAAATTATTTCTCTTTTTTCAAGCGCTCCTTAATTTCAAGGGCTGCTTTTTCAAAACTGACTTCGTCTTGCTTTCCCGTCTTCATATCTCTTAACATTACCATGTTTTCAAGGGCCTCTTTTTGTCCGATAATTGCCGTATAGCGCGCTCCAAGACGGTCTGCTCTCGCAAGCTGGGAACGCAAAGAATCTTTGCCGAAAGATTCCCCTGTTTTAATCTTTGCTTTTCTTAATTCCTCAAAAAGATACAGTCCTTTCCTTTTGGCTAAATTACCAAGCTGAGCAACAAAAACAGAAACGCTTTTTTTTGATTCGCCTTCAAGCTTTTCAGATTTCATTATTTCTATAAGCCTTTCAACTCCTGCTGCTGCTCCGCAAGCAGGAACATCTCTTCCTCCAAGCATTTTTATAAGAACATCGTATCTTCCGCCGCCGGCAAGAGCGATTTTCTTATTTTCCTTTTGAACCATTTCAAAAACCGTTTTAGTGTAGTAATCAAGCCCTCTTACAAGAGAGGAGTTAAGGGAATAAGGAATATTAAGTTCATCTAAAAACTCTAAGACCTCTTTAAAATGATTTTTGCATTCATCGCAAAGATAATCAAGAATTTGAGGCGCTTCTCCCTTAAGGTCTTCGCATTTTTCGTTTTTACAATCTAAAACTCTGAGAATATTTCCTTTAATTCTTCTTTTGCAATCGCTGCACAAATACCCTTCCTTACTCCTAAAAAACTTGGAAAGTGTTTTTTTGTAATATCCCCTGCATTGGTTATCTCCTATGCTGTTAATATCAACAACAACATCTTTTATCTTAAGTTCTTTTAAAATATTGTAGAAAATTTGAATAATTTGGGCATCAACAATCGCTTCTTTCTCTCCGAAAATTTCAAATCCGAATTGCCAAAACTGCCTGTATCTCCCCGCTTGAGGATTTTCATGCCTGAAGCAAGGGCCAAAATACCATAGTTTTAAAGGCTGAGGCCTATTGTGCATTCCGTGTTCTATATACGCTCTTCCTATTGGCGCTGTCCATTCAGGCCTTAAAGCAAGAACTTCGCCTTTCTTAGTTTTTAAAGTATACATCTCTTTTTCAACAATATCTGTATTTTCCCCGACTCCTTTTGAAAAAAGCTCTGCACTTTCCAAAAGAGGGGTATCTATTTTACCAAAATTATAAAAGTCGGCGATTATTGAAACCGTTTCGTATATTTTTTTGAAATACTTTTGCGTTTCCGGCAGAATATCGTGCATCCCCGTCACCGATTGAAATTTCATTTTTTCCATAAAGATATGTTAATAAGAGGGTGCTTCAATTTTAGAAACTGAAGAAACCGGTAAAAGTCGAAAAAGAACTCTTCCTATAATGTTTTCTTTCTTAATTACTCCAAATCTTCTTGAATCATAAGAAAAATCCCTATTATCCCCTAAAACAAAGTATTCGTTTTCGTTAAGCAAAATTGAGAAATCTCCCTTTAAAGATCCGTTGAAAAGATAATCTTCTTCTAAAATCAATCTTTCCCCTTCTTTTATAATCACAAGATCGCCTTCTTTAATCTCAACTCCTTCACTAGGAAGACCAATAACTCTTTTAATAAGGCGCTGAGAAGGTTCAGATGGGGAGCGCAAGATAATAACTTCTCCTCTTTGGGGTTCTTTAAATCTGTAGCTGATTTGGTCAACTATCAAATAGTCCCCTGTTGAAAAACTGGGCTGCATTGATTCTCCTTGAACAACAAAAGGCTGGAATAAAAAATACCTGATAGGGATAACTATCGCAAGAGAAATAACAATAATTTTTACAGTTTCAAAAAGAAATAAAAAAACTTTTTTTGCGTTTTCCATATAAAATAATATCTATTTTCTTATTTTCTACCAATGTCAATTTAGATTATACAGGACAATTTTCTTTTTTACAAGCGCAACCCTTTTTCTTTTTAAAAAACATTAAAATTTTGATTGTAAAAAAAGCGGGGAAACCGAAAGGCCTCCCCTTTTTTATTTTCCTTGGCTCTACCTCGAGCCAGCCCTCCTTCTTTTCGGATTCTTCCTTACGTTTTTCTTCACGCGCGCCCTGCGCGCCTGAGAAAGAAGATTTTGCGCTTCCTTGCGCGTAACTCTAAAGCCAAACCTCCTTTCAAAGCGAAACAAGAAAGTGCTAATTGCCCTCCTGTCCCTGGGATCATAATCCCCGGCAAGCTGAGCAACAAAAAGGTGTTGCTCCCTTGTTAGCATCGACACTGTCATCTTATCCTCCGTGGAAAAGAAGAGGGGTGAAAGAACACAAAACACACCTGTTTGAGGTTATATTTTTTAAGGGCCCTTGTCAAGTGGCTTTTTTTGTTCATAATAAAGGAATGATTATTATAGCCGGCTTAGGAAATCCGGGAGAAAATTATATCAATACAAGACACAACGTAGGATTTCTTGCAGTTGATAAAATAAAAGAAGACCATGGTTTTTCTGATTTTTCTTTTTTGAAAAACTTTAACGCCTTGGTTTCAAAAGGAATAATAAAGGGAGAAAAGTCTATTCTTGTCAAGCCTCAGACATTTATGAACAATTCAGGAACAGCCATAAGAAAAATAATCGATTATTATAAATCCTCTCCTTCTTTGCTCTATGTTTTTCATGACGACATAGATATTCCCCTTGGCGAAATTAAAATTGCAAAAGGAAGAGGACCTGCCGGCCATAATGGAGTAAAGTCAATAATAGAAGAAATAAAGACAAAAAATTTTACCAGATTCAGGATAGGAATAAGGCCAGAGAAAAAAATAATAAAAGCGGAATCATTCGTCCTTAAGAAATTTAACAAAAAAGAAGCAGAGATGATAGACAATGCCGTTTCTATACTGGTAAAAGAACTAGAAAAAGAAATATGCCCCTTATTATCGTAGAAAGCCCCACAAAATCAAAAACAATAAAAGGATTCCTCAAAAATTACGAGGTTACTTCTTCTTTTGGACACATAAGGGATTTGCCTAAAAGCAAGCTCGGAATTGACATTGAAAACAATTTTACTCCTCAATATATAATTCCCTTAAAGGCAAAAAAAATAGTTAAGGAATTGAAGGAAAAAATGAAAAAAACCGATTATGTAATTCTGGCCAGCGACGAGGACAGAGAAGGAGAAGCCATTGCCTGGCATCTTAAAGAGGCTTTAAAATTAGAAAATCCCAAAAGAATAGTTTTTCATGAAATTACTAAAGAAGCTATAAAAAAAGCTCTGGAAAGTCCAAGGGAAATAAATATGGACCTTGTAAATTCCCAGCAAGCAAGGAGAGTTTTAGATCGTCTTGTCGGATATAAGCTCTCTCCTTTTCTTTGGAAAAAAATATCAAAAGGGCTCTCGGCAGGAAGAGTTCAGTCGGTAATTTTACGGCTTGTTGTTGAAAGAGAAAGGGAAATCGAAAAATTTGTGCCTCAGGAATATTGGCAAATTGAATCATTTTTTGAAAAAGACAATAAGGAATTTAGCGCTTTTCTTTTCAAAGAAAAAAATAGAATAATAGAAAAATTGGAAATAAAAACAAAAGAAGAGGCGGAAAAAATATTAAAAGTATTAGAAAATGAAAATTATATAGTCAGTAAAATAGAAAAAAAAGAAACAAAAAGAAAGCCCCTGCCCCCTTTTATGACAAGCACTCTTCAGCAGGAGGCCTTTAAAAAAATAGGCCTATCAACAAAAGCCACAATGAGTATTGCTCAAAAACTTTATGAAAATGGACTTATTACCTACCACAGGTCCGATTCATTGAATCTTTCAGAGCAGTCGCTTCTTATGGCAAAGGATTTTATAGAAAAAAACTTTGGCAAAAATTATCATTCTTTAAGAAGATATAAGGCAAAAAAGGGGCAAGAAGCTCATGAAGCAATAAGACCCACCTCAATTGAAAAAACTCCTCAAATAAAGGAAAAGACGGATATTAGGATAGAAAAGCTCTATTCCCTAATCTGGCAAAGGTTTATGGCTTCTCAAATGAGCGAAGCTTTTTTTGACTCCACTTCAATCGAAATAAAGGCAAAAGAATACACTTTTAAAACAAGCGGGCAGACATTAAAATTTGACGGATTTCTTAAGGTTTATCCTGTCAAATTTGAAGAAAAAGAGCTCCCTATTCTTGAAAAGGAAGAAATTCTAAAATTAATTAAGGTTATTCCAAGTCAGCACTTTACTTTGCCTCCTCCAAGATTCAATGAAGCAAGCTTAGTAAAAACGCTTGAAGAATACGGAATCGGCAGGCCTTCAACTTACGCTCCAACAATCTCAACGGTCCAGGAAAGAAACTATATTTTGAAGAATGAGCAGAAAAAATTCGAACCGACAGAAATAGGAATAACGGTAAATGACATTTTAACTGAGCATTTTCCAGAAATAGTCGACTTTAAGTTTACGGCAAATATGGAAGAATCCTTAGATAAGATAGCCAAAGGAGAAAAATCCTGGGAAAAAGTATGCAATGATTTTTATGTTCCTTTCGAAAAAAACTTGAAAACAAAATATGAAGAAGTTGCAAAAAAAGAAGCAATTGAAGAAGAAACGGATAAAATATGCCCAAAATGTAATTCTCCTATTGTTTTAAAGACAGGAAGATACGGAAAATTTTATGCTTGCTCCAATTTCCCTTCATGCAAACATACAGAAAATATAGAAAAAAAATCGCTGGGAGTTAAATGCCCCGAGTGCAAAGAGGGAGACATTGTTGAAAAAATAACAAGAAAGAGAAAAATATTCTATGCTTGCAATAGATATCCGGATTGCAAGTTCGCTCTCTGGGATAAACCCATAAATGAAAAATGTCCAAAATGCGACTCCTTGCTGGTGGAAAAAAACAAAAAAACAATTAAATGTTCGAATAAAGATTGCAATTTTGAAAAAAAAATGACAGAATAGTCAGCAAGCCGCGGTGGCGGAATTGGCATTCGCGTACGACTCAAAATCGTATGAGAGTAATCTCGTGTGGGTTCAAGTCCCACCCGCGGCACAGGGAAACAGATTTAGTACATTGAAAAAAGGAGAAAAAATGATAGCTTCATTCGAGCAATCAGTAAGGCAGATTAAGGACAAAGTTGCCTATGAAGGATTTTTGAAAATAGCAGAAATTGAATTTGAATACAGATTATTTATAGCCCTGCCGGATTATTGGCTAAGCGATAAAAATCCTCTTAGAATAATATCAAGGATAAATTCAACCTCTAACCCCCCCATCTGTCTTTCCCTAAAGAAAAAAGAAGGGAAAAAGGTCTGTTTGGCAAATGGAGAATATGATTTTTTCCTCCGGTTTATATTAAAACAAGCAATATTTTTTTTCTGCGAGCCATGGGTTCGCAGCTTCAATGAAGGATTACTGGGAAAAACAATTTTAAATTTTCCATTTAAAAAACCTAAAATTTCCGGAAAAATTACGGCTTTTTTCGAAGGATTATGCAATATTCCTTTAGAAAAGTGCCCTTTTCTAAGCCAGGAAATATCAAACAAAATCAAAGCGGAAAATACTCCCGAGAAAAAAGATTGAAAAATATTCTTGTTAACGCCCCATAACAATTCAAAGTGGGGCTTTTGTTTTCTTCAATTTATTTGTTTTCTTTTTTAGAGAAGCAATAATTTTCTATTTTCAAAATAATAAAAGCAGATAAAATTCCTACAATTGCACCCATAATAATATCAAAAGGCCAGTGAATTCCGGCATAAATCCGGGAAAGAGAAATAAGAAAAGCACCCGCTAAAAAGAATATTCCCATTTTTTTATTCTTTAAGAAAACAGCCGTTCCAAGGCCAAAGAAAAAAGCGGCATGACCGGAGGGAAAAGAAGCAGTTTTGGCATGCTCTATAAGGGGAAATATATCCAAGACAACAAAAGGCCTGTCTTTGTAATAAAAATTTCTTATAACAGTAGTTATAACAAATCTTGATAGTATAGCAGATGAAAGAGCAAAGAAAAAAATCCTTTTTTTATTTCTAAGTAAAAACAAGAAAAGAAGAAAAAGAAGGAAATATCCAAAGTATTTTCCAAAAAAAAGGGCTAAAAAATCAAAAGTAAAAGAATTTCCGGAAAGATCATTTATTATTCTAAAAAAATAATAATCCATTATAAAATCACTCTAAGTTAATTCTTACCAAGTTTTCAAGAAGAAAGGCAATAGTAAGCGGGCCGACTCCTCCTGGAACAGGAGCAATATATTTTGCCTTTTTGGAAACACTCTCAATATCAACATCGCCAACAGTTTTTCCTTCTTTAAAAGAAGTTCCTGCATCAATGACTATTACTTCATTTTTTAAATCTTCTCCTTTTATAATTCCTGGCTTACCAACTCCGGAGATAACAATGTCCGCTTTTTTTAAAAAACCGCTAAAATCGTCCGTAAACTCATTCAAAACGGAAACAGTTGCTTTCTTTTTTAAAAGGGAAACGGCAAGAGGCAGTCCAACAAGTCGGCCGGCTCCTATAATAACAATATTTTTTCCCTTTAAAGAAATTTCGTATTCATTAAGAAGACAAAAAACGGCGCTTACAACCGGAGGCATAACCGGCAAAAAACCGCTATAAAAACAACCAAGGTTTTTTTCAGAAAGAATATCGATGTCTTTCGAAGGAGGAACAAGATTGAGAATTTGCTGGTCAAAAGCCCTTAATTCTAAGGGTAAGGGAAGCTGAATAACAACTCCGCTGATTTCTGATTTTTTGCAAATTTTTTCAACCTCTTCTCTTAATCTATCAACCTTTATATCCTTATCAAATTCATAAAGCTCAAAATCAATTCCTATTTTTTTACAGGCCTCCTCTTTTTTTTTGATAAAAACCTTAGAAGGCATGTCATTGCCAACAATTACTATTGCCAACTTTAAACCAAGGCCTCTTTTTTCAATTGTTTTTTTAAGGTCGTTTAAAATTTTTTCCGATATTTTTTTCCCATCAAGTAAAATCATCTGATTTTCAATTATAAAGAGGAAAAGAAAAAACTCTACTTATCGTCTATCCCCGGAACAGGAAAAGGACTTGCTAGATTTTTTACTTCTTCTTTTACTTCTTTTAAAAATAAACTGCTTTTTATTTCTTCTTTAAACTCTTTTACTTTAGTATTTCTCTCTTCTTTTGTGTCGGGCATATTTGTTGATGAAAATTCTTTTATAACCTTTGCTATCAGTTTTCCGGCTGTCTCCATTTCTTTCTCTTTCATTCCTCTTGAAGTAACAGCTGGCGTCCCAATACGAAGGCCCGAGGGATAATAAGGGACAGATTTATCATTTGGAGTTGTTGATTTACTGACGCTTATTCCGGCTGTCTCTAGCGCTTTCTCGGCAAAAACTCCCTTTCCTTTTCCAAAAGGAGTTAAATCCACAACCATAAGATGGTTATCTGTGCCGTTTGAAACTAGTTTTAATTTTTCAGAAATAAGAGTTTCTGCCAAAACTTTTGCATTTTTTACAATCTGTTTTGCAAATTCCTCAAATTCCGGTTTTTGGGCCTGTTTTAGGGCGACCGCAATTCCGGCTATCGCATGTTCATGCGGACCGCCTTGCAACCCGGGGAAAACCCCTTTGTCTATTTTTTCTCCATATTCTTTTTTACACAGTATAATCGCTCCGCGAGGACCGCATAAAGTTTTATGGGTCGTTGTCGTAACAACATCTGTAAAAGGAAAAGGAGAAGGATGAACTTTGCCGATTATAAGGCCGGAAATATGAGAAATATCAGCCATTGAGATTGCTTTGACTTCTTTTGCTATTTCATCTATTTTTTTAAAATCAATTGTCCTTGGATAAGCCGTAAATCCGGAAAGAATAATTTTGGGCTTATGCTGTTTTGCTAATTTTAATATTTCATTATAATCCAAAGTTTCAGTTTCAGAATTAATCCCGTAATGCACAAAATTGAAAGCTCTTCCGGATAAATTCATGGGATTTCCGTGGGTTAAATGTCCGCCATGATCCAATCTCATTGCCATTATCGTGTCTTTGAAATCAAGCAAACCGATATATACTGCAAGGTTTGCCGGAGAACCGGAATACGGCTGAACATTGACATGATAGTCATCTGCCTTGAAAACTTCCCTTGCTCTTTCTTTACAAAGATTTTCAACCATATCAACAATCCTGCATCCTCCGTAATATCTTTTTCCGGGATAGTTTTCAGCGTATTTGTTATTTAAAACGCTTCCCAAGGACTCAAGAACTGCAGAAGAAGCGTAACTTTCCGAAGCTATCAACTCTAGTCCTTCTTTCTGCCTTTTTTTCTCTTCTTCAATTAGTTCATAAATTTGAGAATCTTGTTTTTTAAGAGGCATGGTTTTTATCTTAAAGTTTTAATACTATCTTTTGTTAAATCAACAATAGATGAAGGCCTTCCTTTTTTAAAATCGCCTCCATCAATTATTATGCTTGGCCTTATTTTCTTCTTTTCAAAAGTTTTTACAATGTCTGAAACTTTATTTAGAGCCGGCTTTCCTGAAATATTTGCCGAG
The DNA here is from genome assembly GCA_028697015.1 of Candidatus Paceibacterota bacterium. Taxonomy (NCBI): domain Bacteria; kingdom Bacillati; phylum Minisyncoccota; species Minisyncoccota bacterium. The sequence goes on along the minus strand of JAQVFW010000001.1, from coordinate 14,927 downwards.
GTCTGAGCCAAAGGGCCTTTTATTCTCCTTATTATATTAACAATAAATTTGTAATTCGGATATCTTAAGGCAATTGTTCCATTCTTACTCAATAAAGGAAAATCTTTTTTTGCTTTAAGGATTACTGTTATCTTTCCCGGCCAATTTTTCTTTAAAAACTTTTCTTGTTTTTTGGTTATAAAAGCCAGTTCCTTTGCCATTTTCATGCTTCCAACAAAAACAGGAAGGGGCTTCTCTTTTTTTCTTGATTTTATCTTAAAAATCTTATTTGCCGCTTTTTTGTTCTTTGTACTGGACAAAAGGCCGTAAACCGTATCTGTAGGGCAAATTATTACTTCTCCTTTCTTTATTGCGTAAACTGCAGCATTTAAAGATCCTTTTGACAACTTAAGAACATTCATGAAAGCTATTTCTTTTTTTTCCTCAGAAATAGAGATGCCTTAATAATATCCCCGGGATTTCCAAAATCAAGCCATCTTCCCTTTATTTCTCTTATTTTAACTTTATTCTCTTTAGCAAGCAAGTTTATGACATCGGTTATTTCGTATTCTCCTCTTGATGATTTTTTTATTTCGGGAACTTTTTCAAAAACTTCCGGAGTTAATTTGTAAATCCCGGCGTTTATCATGTTTCCTACGTGCTTTTTTGGCTTTTCAACTATTTCTTTTAAAAAGTTATCTTTTCCGGAAATCAAAACTCCGTATTTTTCAGGATTTTTATGGCAAAGTCCACCGACATAATTATATCCTCCGTCGTCCCCGTTCATTATTTTCAAGTCCTCCACCGAATAGAGATTGTCTCCGCAAACAAAAAGAAAATCTTCTTTTATAATGTCTTTGACGCATTTTAAGGGACAGGCTGTTCCGTATTCTTTTTCGCCTAAAATCTCAAACTGATTAACAACCTTCGCCTTGTAATTATATTCTTTTAAAAATTCTCTTATGGACTCTTCTTTATATCCGACAACAAGAATAAAATCTCTATATCCCGCTTCAAGCAAATTATCAAGTAAATAAGAGAGAAAAGGCTTCTTATTTACTTTAATAAGGTGTTTTGACTTGTTTCTTGTAAGATGAAGCATTCTTGTTCCCTTTCCCGCAGCGGCAATCACAACTTTTTTAGTCATATTTTATATAACAAAGTTAATTAGCTTTTTAGGCACAAATACAACCCTTTTTATTTTTTTCTCTCCTATGTTGCTTTTCACTTTTTCGTTTGACAATGCCACCTTTTTAGCTTCTTCCTCTGAAATGTCAATAGGGAGAAGAAGTTTCGCCCTTAATTTTCCATTTACCTGAACAACGATTTCCAACTCTTTTTCTTTTTCTAATTCTTTGCTAAATTTTGGCCAAAAGGAAGAAAGGCAAAGATCTTTAAATTTATTTTCATTCCATAAATGCTCGCAAAGATGAGGAGCAAAGGGAGAGAGAATTTTAAGAAAATCCTTGAAATTCTCTTTGTCAATTTTTCCATCTTTTAAAGAATTGGAAAATTCCATCAGAGAGCTTATCGCCGTATTGAACTTTAAAGCGTCTATGTCTTTTGAAACTTTTCTTATTGTCTTTTGAAGATTTTTTTTAATTCCAGAAGAAACTTCCTCTGAAACGGAAATTGCAAAAACCTTTTCCAAAAACCTTCTTGCTCCTTTTATTCCTTTGGAATCCCATGAAATGGCCTGCTCGAAAGGACCCATGAACATGATATAAACTCTGAAAACATCGCTTCCCCATTTATCTATTATTTCCTCGGGATTTACAACATTGCCCTTTGATTTTGACATCTTGATTCCTCCTTGTCCCAAAATCATTCCTTGGGCAGTTCTTTTTTTATAAGGTTCTTTCCCTATTTCTTTTGGAACAGCGTTAATATCCCACAGAAATTTATAAACAAAACGGGAGTAAAGCAAATGCAAAGTAACATGTTCCATTCCTCCGTTATACCAATCAACCGGCATCCAGTATTTTATCTTTTTTGAATCCGCCAGTTTTTTATTGTTTTTTACATCCAGATAGCGAAGGAAATACCAATTAGAGCCGGCCCAATTTGGCATAGTGTCCGTTTCCCTTTTTGCCTCTCCTTTGCACTTTGGACATTTTGTATTAACAAAAGAAGGAATTAAAGAAAGGGGGGACTCTCCGGTGTTTGACGGCTGATACTTTTTAACGTCGGGCAATTTTAAAGGAAGTTCCTTTTCAGGAATTTCCGTCCATCCGCACTTCTTGCAAAAAACCATCGGAATCGGCTCTCCCCAATAATGCTGTCTTGAAAAAACCCAATCCCTTAATTTATAAACGGTTTTTTCCTTAGCAAGGCCTTTTTTCTTTAAAAAGGAAATAATAAGCGGTCTTGCCAAAGAAGAAGAAATGCCGTCAAATTGCATTGAATTGCAAAGAGTCCCTTCTCCTTCAAAACATTCTTCAAAATTTTCAACTTTTCTAGCCAAATCCTTATCTTTTGGAATAAGGGATATTTTCAAAGGCAGGTTATAAATCTTTGCCATCTTAAAATCTCTGATATCATGAGCATCGGCAAAAACGGCTCCTGAACCATAATGTTCAAGAACAAAATCAGCGCTCCAAACTTGCATTTTTTCATTTGTAGCCGGATTTATGGCAGTAAGGCCCTCTAATTTAACTCCGGTTATTTCTTTTTCAATATTTGTTCTGTCTATATCGGAAGTATTTTTTGCCTTTCTATGGTATTCCATAACCTCCTTAATATTCTTGATTTTATCCTTGTGCTTTTCTATTATTTTGTGCCCGGGGGACAGTATTAAAAAAGTTCCCGAAAATATAGTATCTATTCTTGTGGTAAAAACCTCGACATATTCTTTTATTTCTTCAATGTAGAATTTAACCAAAGCACCTTCCGATTTTCCTATCCATTCTTTCTGCTGGATTTTTATCTTTTCAAGATAATCAACAAGATCAAGATCCTTAATCAGGCGGTCGGCATATTTTGTAATTCTCAGCATCCATTGTTCTTTCTCTTTTTTTTCCACTTTTGTATTGCATCTTTCGCAATTCCCGGAAATAACTTCCTCGTTAGCAAGTCCTATTTTACAGGAAGGACACCAATTAATGTCCATTTTGTCTTTGTATGCAAGCCCTTTTTTAAACATTTGTATAAATATCCACTGGGTCCATTTATAATAATCTGGATTTGTTGTGTTTATCTCTCTTGAAAAATCAAAAGAAAAACCCGCCTTTTTCAACTGGCGTCTGAAAGTGTCTGTATTTTTCTTTGTGATAACAGACGGATGAAGTCCTTTTTTAATAGCATGATTTTCTGTCGGCAATCCGAAAGCATCCCAGCCAATAGGATAAAGGACGTTATAACCCTCCATTCTTTTTTTCCGGGCAATAATGTCAAAAGCCGTAAAGCTCCGGCAATGTCCGACATGAAGCCCTTCTCCTGAAGGATATGGAAACTCAACAAGCAAATAGAGCTTTTTTTTCTTTGAAAAATCCTTTGCTTTAAAAACGCCTTTTTTCTCCCAAACATTCTGCCATTTTTGCTCTATTTTTTTCGGTTCGTATTTTTTCATAATGATAAAATGCTATTTTGCTTTTTAAAAAAAATTAAGTTTATGCGCCTTTTTTATTTGATTTTTGGAAAATTATAGCTAGCAGATCTATAAATTAAAGAATCCGCCGTAAGCGGACTATTAAAAAAGAAATTGTTTTTAAAACCAATTAAAAAGCTTTGCTATAAATAAAACGTATAATGAAAGATAAAAAGCCCCTTCCCACATATGAATCTTTCTTGAAATTCCGGAAATAACAAAAAGAAGAGTGGCAAGAGCCATTGTAGGAATACCAATTGTGTAAATTTGATCTTCAACCGTTAAAGAGAAAAAAAGACCCGGAAGCCCAACTACTATAAACATATTAAAAACATTGGATCCAAAAATATTGCCAAGAGCAAGTTCTGCTTTTTTCTTTAAAGCGGCCTTTACTGAAACAATCAATTCCGGCAGAGAAGTTCCAAGGGAAACCGCTGTAACGGCGATAATACTAGGGGCAATATTGAGAATCTTTGACAATTCCACAAGCGAATCAATAAGATACTTGGCACCCAAAAGTAAACTTACTATTCCGGCAAAAAGAATTAGAAAATCTTTATAAGAAACTTTTGGTCGAGCTTCATTTTTCAGAGAAACTTTCTCTTTCCTTCTTGTCTGTCTTGAAGGCAAAATACCGGAAAATTCTTCCTCTTCCTTATCATCATCTTCTTCTCTATGAAAAGCTGTATAAAGCAAATATCCTCCGTAGGTTATAACCATAAGAAAAGATTCCCCTATTGTAATTTCTTTATCAAAGACAATCCCAAGAAACAAAACTGTCCCTATTGCAAGAAGAGGCAAGTCAATATCTATCAAGCTTTTAGTAACAACAAGCTTTCTGCCTACAATAGCAGAAAGTCCGACAACAAGAAGTATATTTACAATATTTGAACCGACTGCATTTGCAACAATAATTTCCTGGGCTCCCTTAAAAGCAGCAACAAAAGAGGTAATGAGCTCAGGAAAAGAGGTTCCAAGCCCGACAATAGTAACTCCGATTATAAAAGGAGAAAAACCCATTGAAAGACCGATCTTTTCCGCGCTTGAAATAAGAAAATCAGCTCCTTTGACAAGAACAAAGACCGAAAGAAAAAAAATTGCTGTCCAAATAAAAACCATGTATTTTTCAGATTTTTTTATTTCTTCAAGTGTCTTTCTATTATCTTCAGTTTCCTGTCATTAATAGAATCTCTCGTATTCTTTTTCATTTCTTCCATTCCTTTCTTATATTCTTCTTTTGTAACTCCCTTACTTGAGGGATAATCATAGCCGCCAAAAACCTGCTTTACATATTCTTTCTCGCTTCTTGTAAGCGGCATTTTTCCAACTTTTCTTTCAATTTCTCTTTTTGTAAATTTACCCATATATTTTTATATTTTTTTAAATATAACTCCGCAGTGATGAGTGCCTGCCTTGAATTCTTCTTCAATAGCAAAGCCCTTATCTTTGGCAATTTCTTTTATTTCATCCAAAGAAACCTTTTCTTCCACAAGTTGCATTTTTGCTTTTTTATCCCAATCAACAATAATCATTTTGCCTCCTTTTTTGAGCAACCTTAATGCCTCTCCAATTACGGCTTTTTTATCTTCAATTTGAAAAAGGACGTTTATAATTGTAACAATATCAAGGGAATTTTCCTGTATATCTAATTTATTCTCTATATCTCCTAAAATAAAATCAATATTGCTTATGCTTTCCATATTTGCCCTTCCTCTCATAGCAGACAAAGGAAGTTCTTGAATATCAACAGCGTAAACAAATCCTTTTTTGAGCTTTTTTGCCAAAGGAAAAGTAAATCCTCCTGAACCACAGCCAAAGTCAGCGGCAATCATATCTTCTTTAATTTCAATTTTATTTAAAACTTCTTCAGGATTTAAAAAAATCATATGCATATTGCAGAAGCAGCGCCGTTTCCCGGCTCAAGCTTCATTATTCTCACTCCCTGGGTGGCCCTTCCTAACTTTGGGATAGAAGAAATACCCGTTCTTATAATATGCCCTTTTCTGGAAATGATAATCAAATCTTCCTCATCTCCGTAAAGAATCTGGGCGAAAACAAGATCTCCTGTCTTTGGGTTGATGTTTGCCGCTTTGATTCCGGACCCTCCTCTTTTTTGAAGCCGATATTCTTTAACATTTGTCTTTTTGCCAAATCCTTTCTCTGTTAGAACAAGAAGATATTCTTCTTTTTCTTTTTCTGGTCTTATGGCGCACCCGCCAACAATTTTGTCTTCTTTTTTTAGTCCCATTGCTTTTACCCCGCTGGCAGACCGTCCCATTTCTCTTATATCCTTTTCTTTGAATTTTATGGACAACCCTTTTCTTGTAATAAGAACAACTTCATCTTCTCCTGTTGTTTTAAAAACATTCTTAAGCAAATCTCCCTTTTTCAGTTTTATAGCGATAAGACCCGTTTTTCTTACATTCTTAAACTGTTCCAGTTCTGTCCTTTTAATTATACCATTTTCCGTAACCATCAACAAATTCTTCACTCCCGACTTTGTTTCTTCTTTTGAAAGAGCCATTATCGAAAGTATCTTGTCATTTGGGGTAATATCAATAAAATTCAAAAGGCCGCGTCCTCTTGCAACTCTCGTTCCTTCGGCAATATCATAAACCATGGTTCTAAAAACCTTTCCCGAATCGGTAAAGAACAGAAGTGAATCATGGGTATCAGCAAGAAGGAAATGTTCAACAATATCCTCCTGCATTGTTTTCATTCCCAAAATTCCCTTGCCTCCTCTCTTTTGTATTTTATAAGTATTAGGGTTTATTCTTTTAATATATCCTCCTTTTGTAAGAGTAATGATTGTTTCTTCATGAGGAATAAGGTCCTCTTCGGCAATTTCTTCCGCTCCCTGAACAGAAAACTTAGTTTTTCTTTCATCGCCGAATTTCTCTTTTACTTCCAGCGTTTCTTTCTTAAAAATATCTTCCACTTTTTTCGGGCTTTTTAATATTGCCATTAACTCTTTCATCTGCTTTTCTATTTCTTTCAATTCGTCTTCTATTTTTTTTCTTTCAAGACGGGCTAAAAAAGAAAGCTTTGTATCCAAAATAGCGTTTGCTTGTATTTCCGAAAGTTTAAATCTTTTGATTAAATTCTTCAGAGCGTCTTCCCTGTTTAAAGAGGCCTTGATTATTTTTATCACCTCGTCAATTTTAGAAAGGCACTTATGAAGACCTTCTAAAATATGGTATCTCTCTTTCGCTTTTTGAAGCTCATACTTTGTTCTTCTCACAATTACCTCTTTGCGGTGAGCTATAAATTGAGAAAGAACTTCAGATAAAGACAAAACTTTCGGCTGAACTCTTTCGGTAAGAGCAAGCATATTCAAATGAAATGTTCTTTGCAAATCGGTAAATTTATAAAGCTTATTTAAAATTTTCTGAGGAAAAGCATCTCTTTGAAGGTCAAAAACAACCCTCATTCCTTCTTTGTCTGATTCATCCCTAATATCTTTTATCCCAATTAATTTCTTCTCTTTCACTAATCTTGCAAACTGCTCAACCAAAGACGACTTTTGGGTCTGATAAGGAATTTCGTTTATTATAATCTGATTTTTCCCCGATTTATCTTCTTTTATTTCCGCCTTTCCTCTCACAACTATCGGTCCTTTTCCCTGTGAATAAGCGGAAATTATGTCTTTTTTTCCGAATATTATCCCGCCGGTTGGAAAATCAGGCCCTTTTACAAATTTAAAAAGATCCTCAGAAGAAGCATCGGGATTGTCTATTAGATAAATTAAAGCATCGGCAACCTCCCTTAAATTATGAGGAGGAATATTTGTAGCCATTCCAACGGCAATTCCCATAGAGCCGTTTAAGATAAGCTGAGGCAAAGGAGAAGGCAAAACAGCCGGCTCTTTTCTTGTTCCATCATAATTCTCGGTAAAATCCACAGTTCCTTTCTCAATTCCCAAAAGCATTTCTTCCCCGATTTTTGACATTTTACATTCCGTATATCTGGGGGCAGCAGCAGGATCGTTGTCTATTGAACCGAAATTTCCTTGTCCCTGAATAAGAGGGTAACGAAGCGAAAAATCCTGGGCCATTCTGACTAAAGCATCATAGACCGCCATATCTCCATGGGGATGATAACGGCCAAGCGTAGAACCGACTACGGTCGCCGATTTTCTAAATTTCGCATTATGCCTTAATCCCTCTTCAAGCATAGTATAAAGAATGCGTCTATGGACCGGCTTTAATCCGTCTCTTACATCGGGAAGAGCGCGAGATACAATTACAGACATCGCATAGTCAATGTAAGAAGTTTTCATTTCCTCAACTATTTCTCTGTCCTGTATGCCCCCGCTCTTGACTAAATTATTTTTATCCGGTTTATTTTTCATTTTCCTCTTTTATTTCTTCTTTTTGATTTTCTTCTTCTTTTTCAAACATTGTTTCCAATTCTTCTTCTTCTAGTATTTTTTTAATTTCTTCTTCATTAAAAAACATTTTCATACTCTCCATGCTTTCTTCTAAAATTTCTGAAGAAAAGAATTCTTCCTCTGTTTGTGGAAAAGTTACTGCCGACAATTCTCTTATAGCGCTTGCCGTAATCTTAATCCAAAAAAAAGCAAAAATTATTCCTACGGGAATAATAATCGACCATAAAATTATTAATCTTGTTTTCTTCGGCTTGCTTCTGATTTTTTCTAAAAATCCCATGAAAGCAAAAGATACTTTAACTTGTCAAAATAACAACCTTTGAATTTTCTTCCAAAATTGTTTTTTTCTTTAAAGAAAGTTTGGAAGACGATTCAGGAGATTTTATCCCCAAATTATCCAAAAATGACTTTAATCCGCTTGTTTTTGATTTTATTCCCTGTTCTTTGTAATTTACCGGAACGGTAATTCTTGGTTCTAGCTGTCCCATAATCTTTGCCGCTTTTTTTGCATCAATACATTCTTCTCCTTCAACCGGTAAAAATAAAACATCAATGTCTCCCAACTCTTCAACTTGAGAATTTGAAAGTTCGTCCTGATTAATTAATCCGAGATGACAAAGAGTTATGTCTTCTGCCGTAATAAGGTAAATTGTTAAAGAAGGAGAGATTTCAATTCCTTTGATAAAAATTTCTTTTATTTCATATTCTCCGGGACCGTCAATAATAAAGCCTTCATTTTCTTGTTTTCTTTTTTCTTTTTTTGTAAACAAAAAAACGTCTGCCTTCATTTTTTTTCCGCGGGACGCTTCTTCTTTATTCAAGGGGTCTATTATTATATTTACCGCCCCGTCTTTTTTTGGAACCGCGTTTATTTCAACGCATGTTTTAGTATGCCAAAATATATTCATTTTTTTATATTAATAGCATAGCATAAGATTATTTCAATTTCAAATCAAGTTCTTCTTTTTAAAAAAATATAAAAACTTAGAATTTTTTTCAAAAAAAACAGACGCCGAATTCCTTTTCGGCGTCTTGACCAGCTACCCAAACGGGCAACTAGTTTTTCTTGTTTGGCTTGAGCTCTCCAGAGAGAGTGGCCTGTTTGTATCCAAACGCGAGAATCGAGGGAAGGGGTGCCGGCAATCCTTGCCAGCCCTTCTTTTTGGGATCGTCCTGCCAGGCAGGACCGACGATTCCATTAAGACAAAGCTCCTTCTTTGCCTCTTCGCTGTCGCACTCATCGACAACGATTCTGGGCTCTCCCTTGACAACGGTCCGACGGACCGTAATTGTTGCGGGAGAAGTCAAGCTGACCTTCCTCTCGGGGGCGACGACATCCATGTCTTCGTTTTTCACCTCAGGGAGACTGAGAACGAAATCCACCGGCAGGACAATCTGAATCGTCCCGCCCCCACCATTCTTGCGGAAGTAGAACACTTCTGCAGAAACGGCTTCCTTGCCGTCGGCGTCTTCAAGTGGACTGTTGCCGTTGCCGTTTTCGGAGGACTTTTCCTTGTCATCCGAATGGAGCCGATTGGGCATGCAGAAACCTGCAGCCGTCCGGATCCAGCGGGCCATGGCGAGGATGTAATCTTCCTTGATATACATCCCGAAAAGGTAGTGAGACCCACCCTTGGAAGGACAGAGGTGTTCTCCGTCAGAATGGAGAACCGACCGGAGAAGAATATGAGGCTCAGAATGCCTCTTTTTCATCTCCTTAAGGGCCTCCTCGGGTCCGGGACCAACGACGTCAAGAACGTAAAGCCGATCACCCTGTCGGCGGACGCGAATCACGTTCTGGTACCTTCCCTGGTACCTCCAAACGAGTCGGGCTGTCTTACCCTCGACGTCGTCACCAAAGAAAAGTTCCTCTGGCGAGACATCCGTCTCGACGACGGCAGAAACCTCCTGTTTCTGTTTCTGGACTTCGGCCTTGAAAGCCGAGGCGATCTCCCTAGAACGGGAAACAACGGCTTCCGAAAGCTTCTGGACCGCAAAGTCACGATGTCGACCAAAGGCCGACTCAGCAACCTTGTAGGGCTTTCCGAAAGCCCTGAAGTCCGACTCCTTGTCCGAAGAGGAAAGAAAAACTTTATTGGAATCCTTTCCAAGGCCATCCTTGGCTTCCGAAAGAATCGCCTCCAAGGACTTCTTGTCCTCGGAACAAATGATCTCGTCAACGAGAATGGCGACTTCCGTTGTTTGTCTTACCCTTTTACAAAGGGCTTCGACGAAAGCTCCTCTTCCGGAAATCTCCGCCTCATTGCGAAGGATTCCGTCGTTCTGGGGAGAAAACCTCCGAAGAGCGTAGATAGTGGACTCATAGTCCACCTGACGCTCTTGCCTTGTCTCTTCCCCGTCAGAACACCGGTCAAGACAGACCTCCTGTCCGATCTCAACCATATCCTGCTCAAGTTCCCTTAGAAAGGGCTGGGCAACGGTGGAAATCCACTCATAGGCCCCTTGAGCAATGTCGTTGACGTAACTGGACAGCTCCTTGCTGTCCATCCCCTCCTTGGAAGAAACGCTTTTTTTAGGAAACCTCAGAGAGATTTCCTTTTGAGAAGCGGCCTTCTTGGCCACGGTCTCAAGGTCCAGAGAAAAACGGTTGTTCCCCTCCAGACCTCCTCTAAGAGTAGTCATTTTTTTCTCCTGTCCTATAAGGACAAAAAGAGAAAGAAGCTCACAACCCGCTTGACAACACTGCCAAACAAAAAAATTGTGAAAGATCTGCTTCTCTTTTACCATAGAAATAAAATATTGTCAAGTAGGAAGAAAAAATTGCAAAAAAAAGACGGAAATTTTCCGTCAATTATCTCTTGGTAAAAAATAATGTATTAAATCCTCATTTGATATCGGGTGCTTTCCCACAAGATCCATTTGCCTGTAGGCCCCTGAAAAAGATCTTTTGCTGCCAAGAATAAAGGCAATTTCTTTTTCATGTTCCCTTTTCAGTTTCCATAATAAAGAAGAATAATCAAGGTCTCCCGAACCGAGGCAGAAATATTTGGTTTCAGGAGTCCAAAGCGAAACCATTCTTTTTGTGTGGTCGATCAAATGCTGGTCGACATTGTCTTTTTTTCCGCCTTCTTCTTTTCTTTTAGGACAATAAATAATTTCGAAAACAAATTCATTCTTATATTCTTCCCAAAGATCATGGAATAAATCATCGTTTCTTAGGCATTGAGCAAAAGAGATATATAAGTGGACACACAGAATATCTGAAAATGTCCTAACCCAGGCAATCATATTTTCGAATCCAGATTTCAAGTTATAACCTTTAAATTTTTGGCCCGCCATGGCAGATGAAATAAGCAAGTTGTCAACATCTATAGCAATCGCTGCTTTACAGGCCATAAAGATCACCTTTATTCTTATGTAAGGATTTAGAAAGAGCACTTTACCAAATTAATTGTACATTTTTATTTAAATTTGTCAATTCTATAATTTAGCCCAAAATACCAAAAAAATAAGGGCTTTCTATTGTTTTCTATAATTTTCCTTGACAGTTCTTTTTCAGGGGACTATCCTAAAAACAGTCCTTTTAGTATCAGTGCAAGGAGGAGGAAATGAGTATTTTCACTTTTTCAAAAGAAGAAAAAATATTTATCCTTGAGGATTTTTACTCAAAAAGAATACTTGAAGTTATAGGCGAAAGAAAATTGAAAGGAATTTCTTTTCGCCGCATTATTATCAGGGATGATTTTAGCATTATTGCTCTATTTGTGGAAGGAGACCTTGTTTTTGAGAATGTAGAGGTTCATGGAATCTTCTACATTAGAGACACTGACGTCTCCGGTAAAATTATCTTTCTTGATTGTTCTTTTGAAAAAATTATTCTTTCAAGAGTAAAAGCCGGAAATGGTATTTCCATTAGCTCTTCCTTAAAACAGGAAATAATTCTTGACGAGGAACTGGAGGAAATATCAATCTGAAATCAAGACCTATTTTCAAATACTACTAGGGCGGCAAATAATTCCGACGCCGCCCTCCCCTTTTAAAAAATTCCTTGAATATTTTCAATCTTTTGGCTATAGTTAAGAAAAGACAGTAAAATAACAAAATTATGATAATTAAAAACAAAATATTACCATATCAAACGAAGGAAGAGTTGGAGTTTATTGACATTACAGAAGAAGTAATGGCTTTCGTAAAGGAAAGCGGAATTAAGAATGGGATTATAAACGTTCAGACGATGCACACAACAAGCGCTATTATTCTAAACGAAAACGAACCCCTCCTTATAGAAGACATAAAAGACAACCTCAGAAACCTTGCATCGCAAAGCGTTAAATACAGGCATGATGATTTTGAAGTAAGAACTGTCAATATGTGCGATGATGAATGCGCCAACGGACATGCTCATTGCAAGGCCGTTTATCTTCCTCCAAATGTCGTTTTAAATATCATATCTTCAAAACTTTGCCTTGGACAATGGCAAAGATTATTCTTTCTTGAACTGGACAGAGCAAGACAAAGAAAAGTTAATCTTCAGGTTATTGGAGAATAATAACTATACTATAATAGAATAGCCAGATTTTATTCCGGCTCTTTGGTTACTTATATGTCTTTATCAATCGGAATGGAGCGAACACGACTAGACATGATAGAATAAGTAGGAACAGGGCGAACTTAATACTATTTAGCTTTAAAATAACACTTCCTTCTCCAAGATATGGGAGAATAATTACAAACAGAGATAAAAAAGGAAGGATATTAAGTTCTGCAGTAGTAATATAGTTTTATGACTTTAAAAGCTATGCTTGATAGATATCTTTTTTTATTTACTATGAAATTAGTACGGCAAAATTTTTTTGCCTTTGACAATTCAATAGGACCCACTGATAGAGAAAGAAGAAGGGAGGTGATAATATGGAAAAGAGCAATCAAGCTCAGAAAAAGCCTTCTGCGAGAAAAGAAGGCATGCCTAACCAGGAACCGCCAAAGGTTCAACTAGTTAGGGCCGAGTCGAGAAATCGACAGGAGAGTGCTTGTTGCCCGAGTGGCGACTGTGGTTTCTTCATGCACTAGCATTTCCGCTAGTCCCAGGCACCTTGCTTCCATCAAAGGCAAGGTGCTTTTTTCAACCCCAAGAGTAGGAGGAAAGATTATGAATTACGGTCAACTGATTAAACTTCAGGAAGGCGAAGATATAATTATTTTAAACCCCGAAACTAAAAAGTGGATGTTGACTTCTATTCAAGGATGGGAGATTTTTTTACTCAAAAAAAGAAGTGCCTTAAGTAATAGTGAAATTTCTTTAAGAGTAGGTATTCTTATTAGTGATATAATTGTTTTTTTCGAAAAAATAGATGATCTTTTTAGTGTTAATGATGAAAGAGTCTCTTCTATTGCAAACAGTTGTTCTATTCATTTGACTAGTAATTGCAATATGGGGTGCTTGCACTGTCGTTACTCTTGCGGTCAAATAACTGACAATCTACCACTTTCTACTATTCAAAAATATTTAGAAGGCGCCATTGAAGATGGTTCTTCTTCTCTAACAATTACAGGAGGAGAACCCCTAACTAATTGGCTGAAATGCAGAGAGGTTATCATCCTTGCTCGCAGGATAGGAATGAAAGTTAACCTTTTAACAAATGGTTCACTAATTAGCCCGAAAATTGCCAGCTTTCTTGGAGAAAATGACGTTAATGTCCAGGTTAGTTTGGATTCTTTAAACGAGGAAAGATTTTATCAGTTTCGTGGACATTCGCTTAATAGAGTAAAAATTGGGATTGAAAGATTGGTTCGATTTAAAGTAAATGTTGGGCTGAGCTTTGTTCTCAGTAGATTAACATTGGACGGTTTTTATGAGGTGATTGAATATGCACAAAGAGTAGGAGTAAAAGGAATTCATCTACCTTTTTTAGAGAAAGGAGGAAGAGGAAATGCTAACTGGCAACAGTTATCTCTAGGTGACGATGAGATGATTAATTTTTGGAATCACTTTTTGTCTTTGTATTTCTCTGGTGGATTGCGCTCACGCTTAACTTGCAGTGACGTGGAGAACATATTGCTTAAAATTATTTATCCTCCAGTTGAAGATTGTTGCCGTTGCGGGCGCACAACTTCAACTCTATATCCAGACGGGAAAATATATGCTTGTACTAATTTAGTGGGTAACCCAAGTTTTATTTTAGGAAAACCAGGCGCTATTACTTTTCAGGAAATGCGTCAAAAAGATAATATTGTGCAACTTCCCACAGTTAAGGACATTTCCGAATGTAGTAACTGTCATTTCGGGTGGATTTGCTTGGGTGGTTGCCGAGATCGCAGCATTGTTTATTATGGAAACGAATATCACATTGATCCGTGGTGCGAGGTTTTCAAATGGCTTTTCAATAAATTAATTTTTTGTGCTGCTCGTTTACTGGAAAAAAAGGAGATATAGTGTTCTCCAACACTCTGTGGTATAATTGCTGCAGAGTTTTTTTAATTTTAAAGTATTATGCAAGGAGAAATAAGAGAAATAGTGTCTTATGTAGAAGAAAAATTAAAACCTTATTTAAAAGGAAGTTTAACTTTACACGAAATAATAATATTGCCGGAGTCTTCCTATTATATTATTGCAAGGATTAATTATAATAGCGAGAGCTTAGAAGAAGTCAGCGATATAGAGAATAAATTTTTACCTCTTGTAAAAGAAGGAATAAGAGTTGTTGTAAGGCCGAAGGAGTTTGAAATAAATGATAAATCCGCAATAAATAAAATTAATAAAAAGTTTCAACTATATAAGGATTTAAAGATAAAAACTAAAAAGAAAAATCCTTTTATTTTTGAAATTGAGAAACTAAAAGAAAAGATATACAAAAAGGAATTTGATAAGAATAAAATTCTTTGGGAAATAGAGATAAAAGGAAACAAAATAAATTTCAGATTTTTAGATAAGAAATCCCATAAAGAAGCTGAAAAATTAATATTTCTATCTGAAGTTGCATTAAAAAAGAAAACAGGATTAATCCCTTTTTT